>JAIMBL010000210.1 GCA_023511615.1 Leptolyngbyaceae cyanobacterium HOT.MB2.61 | reverse complement strand
CAACCCCCCCTTAAACCCAGTGTCCTAAGCAACCTGGCGACAGCTATAACAGGTTTCTACTTTGAGCCTGAGATTTATCTCAAGGCTCTTAGGTCAGTGCCATTCATCTATAGTTACATTGCAATTGAACATAGCCTAAGACTGGCTCAACCTGAGGCAGGTTATAGAGAAAGAGGAGTCAGTTTGTCAAGGTAGTAGGTGAGAAATGAGTTCAAGGGTTAAATGGATGTCAAATGCTACCTTTAATCGAGCCGCCAACTTTATGGAGATTCTCCTTGAGAGGAGACCCGTCCAAGATCTCTCGTCGTTCTGATGCGGTAGCAATTTGGCTGATGATATTCCACCCGCCATCATGTCCATCACCTAAACAGGTCATCGGTTGAGCGAACGGTTGTTCATTGACCCACTCAATTAATTGGGCCTTGTTGTGAAAGTTGGCAACCATCCCCTGGTCAGTCTCAATGGCTTTGTAGTCTCGCCATTCAATCGCTTTTCCCAGAGGCGTTCGCAACCGAACTTTACCCCCATCGACACACAACTCTGCAATCGGTTGCTCAATGCTTGGCAGAGCAAAAGTCTGACAATGCACCAAGCGTTGCTGCGTTTGGGCTGGTACGCGAATCCCCGTCAGGTAAGCCACACCCTGCTCGGCTTGCTCATAAGACACCGTGGCACTTAAGCGCAGACAGCAATTCTCTAAATGAGGACTCAATTGACGATAGGGCAGTACTGCTAGTTTAGCGGCTTGCTTGGCGGTGATTTCTAACTCCCCCAAGGGGCTTTTCAGCCGTCTCGGCTTGCCTGCTTGCGTTCCTGTAACCGTTTGGATAAAAAAACTCCCTAATTCTGGGCTGACATGCTTCACTAGATAATCTTGGGTCTACTTGCTGGGGCGATCGCAAAAGCTATCTATTCCGGCGGCCCTGGCGGTATTCTTGGTACAATCCTTCTGGGAATCATCGGTGCCTTTGTAGGTGGTAGTCTATTCAGTTTTCTGCAAACGGGTAGCTTCCAACTCGTTGCCGCTGGGTTTAGTCTTCCCGGTCTTTTGGTAGCTCTCATCGGTGCCATTATCGCCATCTTTTTATGGAGTTTGTTGGCTCGAACCTGTGCAATGTGAATCTGCGGCGCTCCCTAGCGCTGGTAACTTGCTGGTTGACTATCGCCAACCCTGTTCTGGCAAACTCTGCCCCACTCACGCTGAATCAGCAAGTTGAGGAGGTAGTCTCCTACCTGGAAGGGACAATGGATACCACTCAGCAAGCGGCAGCTAACTCGAAAGCGCCCAGCGTCAGAATGACCACTTGCCGAATTTCAGTTTCAGATGCGCCCTCGGAAACTTCCGGCGCGTCTGTTTTTTTATACCAGGAGCAGGCTCTTACCAGAGATTTGACCAAACCCTATCGACAGCGTTTTTTGCAGATTGCGCCCAGCCCCCTGAGCCAGAGCGTGCGATCGCTCTCCTTCAGACCCAGCAATCCGGCAGCATGGTCGGGTTTCTGCAACAAACCACTGGCTAACCGGGTGATTCAGCCCAAAGACCTGGGCACTCCTGTTTGTAGCGTGTTTCTGAAGCGAGCGGGGGAAGGCTATGTGGGCAATACTCCCGTTGATGGGTGCCCTGCCAATGTCAGAGGTGCAGTCCGCATCACGAATCACATCATTCTCCACCCAACTGGAATGGACACCTGGGATCGGGGCTTCGATGCTGATGGAAAACAGGTCTGGGGAGCAAAAACAGAATCCTATCAATTTCGCCGGATAAAATCGGAAACTGGACGAAAAGAGTAGTTATAACCCTGCGCTAGGACTGGTGACCTATGACGCTACACTCCAGGAAAGGCTTATCAGAAGCTGTAATGGCTCTTTGGGTGGCGATCGCATCACCCGTTCCATTCACCGAGTCGGCCCAGGCTTTTTCCCTATCCCTGGGCGGCAATGCGGTAGAAGGGGAAGGAATTGTCTCTGCCGTTCCGGGAGCGACAACCATTCGCTTCAACACTCTCATCAACGCCAACAGTCAAACTGAAGCGAACGTTCATGGTCATTCCGATGGCGTGGCAACCTACCATGCTCCGCCTCCAGCTCGGGCATCAGTAGTCTCAGGTTCCGTACCGGGACGCTTCCTGACCCCAGCGAATAACGAATCTGCCTATCTCACCATCGGCTCCTCCCAGGAACCTGGTCCCGTTACCATTTCCTTCAATCGCCCCCTGGACTACTTTGGCCTCTACTGGGGTTCTGTCGATTTCTACAACGAAATCATCTTTTACAACAACAACGCACTGGTTGACCATTTCACTGGACACGACATCTATCAATTTGACAGCACTCTGGTGATTAGTGAAGACAACTTTCCAGAGTCACGTTTTATCAACTTTACAGCCACTGGATCCCAGGAATTTTTTAATCGAATTGTGCTCAGCTCGGCCTGGCCAGCATTTGAAACTGATAATCATGCCTATCGTGCAGCCAATGTCCCATCCCCTCCTCCCTTTCCAGCCATTCCCACACCAGCATTGCTACCTGGTCTGATTGGGCTGGCCTGGGTCGCGTTTCGCAAGCGGCAATAGTCGGACATTTTGCCCAAACTTCCGAAGTTCTTTAAACCCCGGAAGTTTGCGGTGAATCCATCATAGCTTCCGTACCATCTCCTTTGGGCTGTTAAAGATAGCACATTATTGGGTACCTTACTCTACAGAGAGTTGTTAGTAACAAACAGCGGGTACAGGCACTTTGAAGTTACGCTAGGCTTCAGAGAGAACTTAGCCTTCAGGACGCGGAGCATCACATGAGTCAGGGAACGGGTAGTAAGCTCAAATTGATGGTCGTTGATGACGAGCCTGATAACCTGGATTTGTTATATCGCACGTTTCGGCGCGATTTCGAGGTGATTCAGGCCGATAGTGCGATCGCCGCCCTCGACATTCTGGAGCAACAGGGCGAGATGGCAATTATCATCTCTGACCAGCGTATGCCAGAAATGCTGGGTACCGAATTTCTCAGTAAAACGGTAGACCGTTTCCCCGACACAATTCGGATTGTTCTCACTGGCTATACCGATGTTGAGGATCTGGTCGAAGCCATCAACGCCGGTAAGGTCTTTAAGTACATCACGAAACCCTGGAACCCTGACCAACTGAAGGGTGTTGTTCAGCAAGCCGCCGATACTTACCGGGTCGTCAAACAGCGCACCCATGAACTGCAACGAGCCCTGCGCCGTGAATCACTTTTCAACGCTGTTACAACGGCGATTCGCGAGTCTCTCGATTACCACAGTATGTTGCAAACCATTGCTGCTACCCTGGGACAAACGTTTGCAGCGGACCGCTGTGTGCTGTACCCAATTGAGGGCGATCGCCTGATTCCAGAAGCCTTCATTTACTCTGCCACCGCTCCCGAAACCCAGGAAACCCTGAGTAGCATTCTTAAAAACGCCGAAACCGACCCGCTGATTCAATCCGTCCTAAAACACCATCACGTCCAGGCCAGCCAGGAATCGGATGCCATTCCTCAACTAGTCGTTCCCCTCACCTATCAGCAAGACTTTCTGGCCGTCCTGGCCTTGCAGCGGTTGGACCGCCAGAATCAGTGGTCAACGGAAGACATAGAACTGATTCAGGGAGTGGCAGAACAGGCATCCCTCGCGATTTCCCAGGCAAAACTCTACCGTCGCACCCAGGAACAGGCTGAGCAGATGCGGGCAGAACTGGAGGTGGCCCGCCAGATTCAGGGCAACTTGCTGCGACAAAGCCTCCCTGAACTGGATGGCATGAAAGTGCAGGCCTGTTGCTATCCTGCCCGCGAAGTTGGAGGCGACTTCTTTGAAGTCTATGCCCATCCCCAGGGGGATATCTGGCTGGCCGTAGGGGATGTATCGGGCAAAGGGGTACCTGCGGCCCTGTTCATGGCCAGTGCTATCTCAGTCCTGCGGCGAGAGCTAGCTCAAGAAGTTCCCCCAGAGCCGCACGTAGTGATGCAAAACCTGAACCGGAGCCTGTCTGAAGACCTGATCAGCACAAACTGCTTCATCACAATGGTTCTGGCGCGCTATACCCCCTCCACACGCCAGTTGGTCTATGCCAATGCTGGACACATCTACCCCCTTGTCTGGTCGAATCGGGCGATCGCAACTCAGGTGACAGAACCCGGCCCATCTGCGGTAGAACCCAACTACCTCAAGGTGAGAGGAGTGCCACTGGGCATCTTGCCCAACTGGAAAGCCGCATCTGGCAGCATGGAACTCAACCCAGGGGAGGTCCTACTGCTGACCAGCGATGGCATCACCGAAGCCACCATTCCTGATAGCAACGGCAACGGTAGCCAGAAAGCTGCCCGTTCCATGCTGCAACAGACAGGGCTGTGGCAGCTTTTGATTCAAGAGCAGAAACCTCTGGACTTATCTAACCTGCTCTCCCGGATTCGATCGCAAAATACAATTCAGGAAGACGACCAAACTATACTCTCTCTGGAGGTTCTGTAGGGAATGAGAACTGAGCTTCATGTACCCAGCGACCTGAAGTTTTTGTCTATCGTCGAGAACTGGCTGTTGGGCAGTTTGGAAGTTGAAGTGGGCGACCATGTGGATTGGCCCCGCCAGTCAAACCGCCTCCGTCTCGTTCTGGTGGAAGCCTACTCCAATGTCGTTCGCCACGCTCATAAGGATCAGCCGAACTTACCTGTTCTTATTCGCCTTGAACTGCGCGATCGGGACATTGAGCTGGAAATCTGGGATCAGGGCAAGGGCTACGACCTTGAAACTTACATGCCCCCTACCCCAGAAGCCAAACAGGAAAGTGGCTATGGCTGGTTGATCCTGAACCGCCTGATGGACAGTGTTGAGTATCGCTTGCAGTTGGATGGCCGCAATTGTCTCAAGATGCAGGCCAGCCTTCCAGAAGCTGCCCTCCAATCCTAAAGAAGGTCAAAGCTTATCACCAGCCTGTGGAAAAATCAGGTAAACTGCTTCTGGCAAAATTTTCAAGGGTTCTGGCCTTGTCGCTAGCTCTTTCACCCAAGAAGATCTGCCAGCAGATTGCTGTTGTCAGAGGGTTGATTTCAAATAGTGACCTGATACACTATGCGTAGCATGGATGATCCAGCCTAAGCGCTATGGATAGTGGTTGTACCCTATTGTTGATTTGCTACCGGGTGCGTTTTTAGAGTAGTGGCTTCGCTGTTCTCCCTCATTTGGGAAACGGCAAGATTATCTTTCTCGATTGCTAAACATTAGCCATCCTCGCTATGGGGATTAGGGGTTGTGGTGGAAGTAACGCTTGAAAATGTGTGGTCAGAGGTTCTGGAGCGCTTGCAGCACCTGCTCAATCGCCCCACTTTTGAAACCTGGATTAAAACGGCCAGCGTTGAACAGCTGGAGGACGGATGCTTGATTATCCGTACCCCCCATCCCTTCGCCCGCAACTGGCTCCAGAAATACTACATGAAAACCATCACAGAGGTGGTGCAGGAGGTTGTTGGTAGCCCGATTGATATTCACATTTCAATCGCCCAGGAAGGCGATGCAGCCCTTAACGACCTGGACATGTTCTGGCCCCATCCGATGCTGGATGAGGCACCTCCACCTCTTACCTCCAATCGGCAACAGGCTGCTGCCGGTGGTAATGGAGGCAATCGTAGCGACCTCAATCCCAAGTATGTATTTTCCCGGCTGGTTGTCGGCTCCAACAACCGCATGGCTCACGCCGCATCCCTGGCAGTGGCAGAGTCACCGGGGCGGGAGTTTAATCCCCTGTTTCTCTGCGGGGGGGTCGGGTTAGGAAAAACCCATCTGATGCAGGCGATCGGACACTACCGCCTGGACATTTGCCCTTCTTCGCGGGTGTTTTATGTTTCCACAGAACAATTTACTAATGACCTGATCGCCGCCATCCGAAAGGACAGCATGCAGAGCTTTCGGGAACACTACCGGGCAGCGGACGTATTGCTGGTAGACGATATTCAGTTCATTGAAGGGAAGGAATACACCCAGGAAGAATTTTTCCACACCTTCAATACCTTGCATGAAGCTGGAAAGCAGGTCGTTCTAGCCTCTGATCGCCCCCCCAATCAGATCCCCCGCCTGCAAGAACGTCTCTGTTCCCGGTTCTCCATGGGGTTGATTGCGGATATTCAGCCACCCGACCTGGAAACCCGGATGGCAATTTTGCAGAAAAAGGCAGAGTACGAGAATATGCGTTTGCCCCGTGAGGTGATTGAATACATTGCCTCCAGCTATACCTCCAACATTCGGGAACTGGAGGGGGCACTGATTCGCGCTGTTGCCTACATTTCCATCTCCGGGCTACCAATGACAGTGGAAAACATCGCCCCAGTGCTCAATCCACCGGTCGAGAAGGTAGAAGCATCGCCAGAGTTAATCATTTTAACCGTAGCAGAAGCGTTCGATGTTTCTGTGGAGGACTTGAAGGGCAACTCCCGACGCCGTGAAATTAGTGTGGCACGACAAATTGGTATGTACCTGATGCGTCAGCACACCGACCTCAGCCTGCCCAAAATTGGTGAGGAATTTGGGGGTAAAGACCACACAACTGTTCTCTATAGCTGCGACAAAATTTCTCAGTTGAAAGATTCTGATCCATCGATGGCTCAAACCTTAAGACAGTTGAGCGATCGCATCAACATGGCCAGCCAAGTACCGAAGTGATCCAGCATTGTTAGGCGGCTTGAGTTTGGGGTGAGTGTTACTGCATGGATGCTGATGAAGTTCTCTTTTCCTTAGTCGCAGCCAACGCGCCAATCTCGCGATCGATAAAGAACAGTCCTTGTCCTTCTGTACCAATCAGTTTAATTTTGTCGATAATACTCTTAAACAAAAATTCTTCTTGGTGTTGTTCTGCACCATACCATTGCAGAAATTGCAGGGTGGAATAATCGGGTTCTGTATTTGCTAGATGGACGAGATCGTTAATTTTACTAGTCACGAATTGTTCATGGCATCAATTTTTTCAAACATTTCTTGCAGCGAACTAAATTCCTTCGATGGTGCGTCCATGCCGCCAAGAATGGCGAGTGCGCCTGTTTCTTGTAGATAGCTGACCAGCCGCCGCATATGCATCATTTCTTCATCGGCATGTTGGTTCAGGAAGATGGCGCAGCCATCTAGTGCTTTATGGGCACACCAGGAACTCATTTGCAGATAGAGGTGAGAAGAAAACATTTCCAGGTTGATTTGTTCATTTAACTGATCAATCATGGCTTGAGACAGCATTGCGATCGCTCCTACATCACAATCAAGAATTCGGGTTTATCCACTCATACAGTTTCAAACTTTCTGGCGCACAGCTATGACAACCACCGCATTGCTTGCCTGCTAATTTACGGACTCGTCCCTTGCGAATAAGTTGCGCTAACATTCCGCGCAGGGCATCGGCATCACTTTGAAAATGATGGGTCAACTCTGCGAGGGAAGTTTGGGGATGGGTGCGTAAATAGTTTTGCAGTTTTTACAGAATCATGGCTTCACTGACTGACTAACACTCTCTGGTCGATCGCACTTTGTGGCTGAATCCGACGATGCTTGCTAAATCGTTTCAGTCCAAGCAAGACGACAACCATGAACAGTGCCAGACCTACTAACCAGGCGATCGCGCTGGCTGGATGCTGGTTCAATGTCATGAACTGGTAGTAGAAAGTCGCTACCCAGTAGGCCAGTCCAGTTGTCCAACAGGCAACAAAGGCTGTCCAGCCCAGATTGGTTTCGCGGTAGACGGCTGCGGTGGCAGAAACACAGGGAAAATAGAGCAGGACGAATAGGAGGAAGGCGATCGCGCCGATTTTCCAGCGTTCGGGTGGACATAATGCCAGGAATGTTGCAACCAAAGCCCACCATCATCGGCACAAAGGATTTGCCAGGCAGCCCGATAAACCGCATCAGCCGATCCATCACAAACGCCGCCCGTGCCAGATAGCCCGAATCTTCCAGGATGGCGAGAAAAATAAACAATAGACCAATCTGAGGAATAAAAGTAGACGTGGTTTGAATCCCACCCCCAACACCATCTGCCAATAGCCCAATCAACCATCCGGGTGCATTCATCTGCTGGAGCAAATGGGCAGTTCCATCGACAAAAATAGTACCTACGCCAATGTCGAAGAAATCAATAAACGCACCTCCCAAATTGATGGCAACTAGAAACATGAGATACATCACCACCAGAAAAATGGGAATTCCCAGCCACCGATTGAGCACTACCTGATCGATGCGATCGGATACCGTTTGCTTCACCAAATGGGTTCGTTCGGCAACGCCCTGAATGATATGCCGAATCCAAGTATAGCGGCTGTCCGCAATTAGCAAATCGGTGTCTTCTCCCAGGGTTTGATGGATGCGGTGACGGTGTTCGGCAATCTGTCGCAGGGTGTCCTGTCCCAGATTTGGCAGGTAGCGATCGTCATACTGCAGTAGGTTCAATGCAAACCAGCGCATCTGGGCAAGGTTGGCGATCGCCGACGTTTGCAATACTGGGATTAAATCCGCCAGGGCTTCTTCGATCACGGGGGGATAGGCCACATAGATCTGGGGGTAGTACTTTTTCGTAAAGGATAAAGGAAAAGAATAATACTTCTACGCTGCTACCCTTATGTCATCTATCCCTGCG
>JAIMBL010000209.1 GCA_023511615.1 Leptolyngbyaceae cyanobacterium HOT.MB2.61 | reverse complement strand
AGACAGGGGTCAGGGGCGAGGGACTGGGGGGTTGGGGCGAGGGGCTGGAAGAGGAATCGGAACCAGAAGGGAGAGAGAAGATAGGCGTGAAAACAATATAAAAACTCCTACCCTCCCTGTTCCAGCTCTTCGCAGATTCGCTCAAACGCTGCAACCGAATCATTCGCTGCTGTAATGGGGCGGCCAATCACCAGGTAATCTGCCCCTGCTTTGAGTGCTGCGGCTGGAGTTACAACTCGCCGTTGATCGCCCACCTCAGCCCAGACTGGGCGAACTCCCGGACAAACCAGTAAAAAATTAGCTCCACAGGTCTGTCGCAGTTGTTCCACTTCTTGAGGGGAACAAACCGCACCGGCCAGGCCGCTCTCCTGGGCCAGTAGAGCCATGTGAAGTACGTACTCTGGCAATTCCAGCGGAATTTTCAGGTCAAAGGCCAGGTTGCGGGCGTTGAGGCTGGTGAGCAGGGTGATGGCAATCAGCCGGGGAGTGGGGTTGCCAGTCTCAGTAGCCCCCTTTATCGCCGCAGCCTGAGCTAACTGCAAAGCATCCTTCCCGGCTGTGGCATGCAAAGTCACTAAATCAACACCATAATGAGCGGCGGCTCGACAAGCTCCTGCAAGAGTGTTAGGAATGTCATGAAACTTTAAATCGAGAAAGATTTTTTTTTGACGAGACTTGAGTTCGATCAAAATCTCTGGCCCTGTACTAACAAAAAGCTCCAATCCGACTTTCCAAAAAGTGACTTGAGGGAGATGATCAAGAAGGGCGATCGCCGCCTCCTTACTTGGCACATCCAATGGAACGATTATTCGATCAGCCAAAGACATAGGGAATTAATAGATCATTTTCAATGTCGCCTATTGTGTCATGTTCCGAAGAAAGATCTCCAGATCAAGAAAAGGGGTGATTTCAAAAAATAGAGTGAGTAGCAAAATATACTTTCGTACAGATTGCTCTCTCCTGAATTCTGGTTCATCCATCGTCACTGAGCTTTAATTGTGCTACATCAGATCCTTGAGGGAAGACCACGAAAGCAGCGCCGACCAGTCTCTCTGCCTACCCGCCATTCGCTTCGGTTTCCGTTGCTGATGGTGCTGATTGTTCCATTTCTGCTAGAAATCATTGTGGTTGTGGGTTTGACTGGCTACCTGTCATTCCTCAATGGTCAGCGGTCTGTTAACAAAATTGCCAGGCAATTTATTCGAGCGGTAAGCACTCGGACTCACGAGCAACTGGATGACTTTTTGCAAGCACCGCCTCAAATTGGCCGCATGGTTACTGATGCGGTTGAACTGGAAATGCTCAATCTGGAGAATTTACAGGATGTCGGTCTCTATCTTTGGAAACTGCAGCAACATTACCCCGCCATTGATTCCATTGGACTGATGAATGTCGATGGAGAATCTGTCGGCGTGCAGCAGATTGCCAACCAGCCTGTGATTGAAGTGCTACAAGAAACCGATAGCAGGCAATTTCACTCTTACAAAACTGATGGCAGCGGAAATTTTGTCAGAGATATCCTCACCCAGGCAAATGATGAGGAACTGGCAACGAACACCTGGTATGCTAATGCAATTCAAACAGGGAAGCCAGCCTGGAGTGTGATTGAGGCACAGTCACAGGATGGGGATGGCAGAATTTCTTTCAGTCAACCAATTTATGATCCCCACCGGAAGCTGCTGGGCGTGCTTTCAATTCAGAACAACCTGAGCGGAATTCGCCACTTACTCAGTCAGATCAACCCCCTCTCAAACGGAAGAATTTTTATCATAGAACGTTCTGGACTGCTCGTTGTAAGTTCTAGTGAGCGACCTTCCTATAGAGTGATCGATGGAAATATTCAGCGCCTCAGAGCGTCTAAAAGTGATGACCGCTTAATTGCAGAAACAGCCCGGTATTTAGTGAGCGAATTTGGAGGGCTGAGTGATATCAGAACTGAGCAGCAACTTCATTTTGACATTGAAGATGACTGTCAGTTTGTCCAGGTCACTCCCTATGCTGACTCTTTTGGACTGGATTGGTTGTTTGTTGTGGTGGTGCCCCAATCCAGTTTCATGGCGGAAATTCGGCATAACAATCGCACCACGGTTCTACTTTGTACCGGGGCGCTATTGGGGGCGATCGCCCTTGGCTGGTTCACCACTCAATGGATTGCCAGGCCTATCCTGCGTTTGAACCGGGCCAGTCGAAATCTGGCTATCGACAAGTGGGATTACCCGGTTGAGGAAAATACCCCGATCGCCGAACTTGAAGTGCTGGTGCGATCGTTTAACCAGATGGCGGAGTATTTGCAGGAATCTTTTGATCAGGTCAAAATTGCCCTCCAGGAGTCAGAGGAAAAATTTACGAAATTTTTTCATGCGAGTCCTGATCCAATGGGAATTACAACCCTGGATGGGCGTTTTCTGGAAGTCAATAATTCGTTTCTGAAACTGTTTGGATACGCCAGAGAAGAGGTGATTGGTCGCAGGCAAGCCGAGGTCAAAATATGGGCTAATCCGGTTGCTCGAAGTGCTTATATTCAATTGCTACAGGCCAACAAACAGGTACTCCATCAGGAGCAGACCTTTCGAACCAAAACGGGTGAGCAGGTAACGACCCTGTTTTCCTCAGAAATTCTTGAAATTCAAGGGCAGCCCTGTGTGATTAGCATCGCAAAGGATATCAGCGATCGCAAACGCCTGGAACTTGCCCTGCAACACTCAGAAGCGCAGCTTAAAAACGTCCTGAATAGCGCCAGCGCCTCAGTCACCAGTGCCCGCATTTTTCCAAATGCAGACTGGCAGTACGAATATTGGTCCGACGGATGTGAAGCGATTTTTGGCTATACCTCCCAGGAATTCATGGCAGACAAAAACCTCTGGTGTTCACGCATTCCACCGGAAGATCTGGCGCGGGTGTGGATGGCTAACCCAGAGAATTTCAAAAATCGGCAAACCTTTGCAGGAAAATACCGCTTCCGTCACAAAGACAATAGCCTGCGCTGGATCTCAGGGCACGTTACCTCACGGTGGGACGAAGCATCAGGCTGCTGGATTGTAACCGCCGTAGATGTAGACATCACCGAGTATAAACAGGCAGAGGAAGCCCTTCGACAGAGTGAAGAGTGCTTTCGAGGGGCATTTGCCACCAGCGCCGTTGGCATGAACATCGCTGCCCTGGATGGACGTTTTTTGCAGGTGAATCCGGCTTTCTGTCGTATGTTGGGCTACAGCGAGTCAGAGATATTGGGAATGAAGTTCGACCAAGTCACTCATCCTGACGATGCCAGGCTTGATTGGGCCTATACCGAGCAGCTCCTATCGGGAGAAATTCCCTACTATCACCTGAAGAAGCGTTACCTCCATAAAGACGGTCACATCCTGTGGGCTTTGATCAGTGTGTCACTGGTGCGTGATAGCCACCAGCCCCCCCTCTATTTTGTTGCCCATGTTCAGGACATCACAGGCCGAAAACAAACCACTTTTGAGGCTTGAGGTTGGCAAGAGGCGATGCCTTCTTTCTTCCTCTTCCCCTACCCCTTCTCTCCTTCCATCACAAACCGGACAAACTTGTTTTTGCCCAGTTGCAGCACCTTGCCCACCAGAGATTCTGGAGAATCAAAAGTGCAATCGACCTGATCGACCTTTTCTCCATCCAGCCGCACGGCTCCCCCCTGGATCTGGCGGCGGGCATCAGAACTGCTTTTACACAGACCGCTGGCGCTGACCAAGTAAAAGAGCCTGACCGGAAACTGAATGCCCACCAGCGAGAATTCGGGGACGCTATCGGCCTGGGTGGTGGAGCCTTTTACAAGGGCGATCGCATCCTGCTGAGCCTGCTTTGCCGCGGCTTCACCGTGGTATTGGGCTACCACCATCAATGCCAGGAGTTTTTGAGCCTCCCGCGGGTTTTCCGGTATTGCCTCCAGGGGTAAGTCCGTTAGCAGTTCGAAGTATTGCTTAAGTAAATGATCGGGTGTTTTCTCCAGCTTCGAGTACATGCTGAGTGGGTCTTCCGTCAGAGCCACGTAGTTGCCCAGAGACTTCGACATTTTTTGCACACCATCGGTGCCCAGCAGAATTGGTGTCAGTAAGCCAAATTGAGGGCGCATACCGAAATGGCGCTGCAAGTCTCGTCCCACGGCAATGTTAAATTTCTGGTCAGTCCCACCCAGTTCCACATCCGCTTCGATGGCAACCGAGTCAAAACCCTGCATCAGCGGGTAAAGAAACTCGTGTAGATAGATAGGATTTTCCTTTTCGTAGCGCTCGGCAAACCCTTCTTTTGCCAGCATTTGCCCCACGGTCATGGTAGAAAGCAGTTCCAGAATTTTGCCCAGATCAAGCTTCGACAGCCACTCTGAGTTGTAGCGAATTTCCAATCGTCCTGGGGTATCAAAGTCCAGAATGGGGCGCACCTGATCCAGATAGGTCTGGGCGTTGGCCCGCACGTCTGCTTGAGTCAACTGCTTGCGGACCTCTGACTTTCCGGTGGGGTCACCGATGCGGGCAGTAAAGTCGCCAATAATCAGCACTGCCGTGTGCCCCGCATCCTGAAAAGCTCGCAACTTGCGGACCGGGATGCTATGGCCCAGGTGGATATCGGCTCCGGTGGGATCAATTCCCAGTTTTATGCGTAACGGGCGATCGCCGCTCAAAAGTCGCCACTCCAGATTTTCGTCCGGGCTGGTAGAATCCAACTGATCGGGGAAAATTTCGCTCGTTCCACGCCTTAACCAGGTAAAGTCTGGCTTCTGATTCTGGGTAGTTAACGTTGCTACCTTTTGCAAATTTTCAGTTTGGTTCGCTACACTCACTGACTAAAATTCACCATTAACAGACAGACTACTATAATTGCAGGGATTATCATCCCGTGACCTCATGAGAGCAATCCGCTGAAGTCTGCATACATTACTCTAACGTGATTTGTCCTTTCTCCGAGGTGATAATGTTACCCTTTGCTAAAGTTCATTCCTGAAACGGCGGTACTGCGTCCTGATGGGGCGATCGCCAGGTTGATATTAATCAAGTATGAAGAGACTTTGTTTATCGCGTCATTCTTTCATTTAACTCTTAAGGGATTAAAATCGTCGTGTCGTCCAACACCCTCCAACAAGCGAATCATCAATCTGAAGCTCCTGTAGCGGTTTACCAGTTTGTGAAGACAGTCGGCAAAGTCACTGGCGGCATCGTACTGGGAACGATGATGCTGACGAGTTCCATCGTTGCCGGTGGCCTGGTCGGGCTAGCCATCAGCTTCCGTAACCTGCCCGATGTGCGGATCCTGCGTAGCTATGTTCCCAGTGAGACAACCCACATCTATGACGTCAAAGGTAAATTGCTGACCAGCCTGCATGGGGAAGCCAACCGGGAGGTCGTGCCACTAGATAAGATTTCTCCAGACCTGAAACGAGCCGTACTCGCCATTGAAGATAGCTACTTTTTCTCGCACCGGGGTGTGAACCCAGGGGCTGTAGCCCGTGCTTTTCTGGCGAACTGGGAAAAGGGGAAAACCGTTGAGGGCGGTTCTACGCTGACGATGCAATTGGTCAAAAACCTCTTCCTGACTCCCCAACGCACCTTTAGCCGCAAGGTGGCAGAGGCAGTTCTGGCTCTGCGGTTAGAACAGATTCTGACCAAGAACCAGATTTTGGAACTTTACCTCAACCAGGTTTATTGGGGACACAATACCTACGGCGCAGAAACCGCCGCCGAAAGTTACTTCGGGAAATCTTCTGCTGACCTGAACCTGGCAGAATCTGCCATGATGGCAGGGCTGATTCAAGCGCCAGAAACTCTCAGCCCCTTCGTCGATTACAAAAAGGCAAAACAGCGTCAGCTTGTTGTTCTCAGGCGGATGAAGGAATTGAAGTGGATTACCCCTCAAGAGGAAGCTGCGGCCCGCAAACAACCGATTCGGTTGGGCAAGGTCACCTCTTTCCAGGGAAGTATCATGCCTTACGTCACTGAAGCGACCGTTCAGGAATTGACAAAGCGATTTGGTCGGGATGCCTTGCTCAAAGGTGGTATGCGCGTTCAAACTACGGTCGATACCAAACTTCAACGGATTGCGGAAAACGTTGTCAAGCAGTGGCATGCTACCCTCGTCAACCAGGGTGTCTATGCTGACCAGATGGCGCTGGCTGCGGTTGATCCTCGCACCCACTTTGTGAAAGCTCTGGTGGGCGGCGTGGATTATCGGAAAAGTCAATACAATCGGGCAACTCAAGCACTGCGGCAACCGGGCTCTGCGTTTAAACCCTTTGTTTACTACACGGCCTTTGCCTCCGGTCGATACACTCCGGAGTCAATTGTCTCTGATAGCCCAGTCAGTTATCCAGACGGGTATGAATACTACACCCCTCAGAATTATGACGGCTCTTTCTATGGCCCAATTACCATCCGCAAAGCACTGGAGGTATCTCGGAACGTACCAGCGGTGCGGGTAGGGCAGGATATTGGGTTGAGTAAGGTCATTGACGTATGCCGCACGCTGGGAATTCGTTCTCCAATTGAACCTGTGGTTTCACTCCCACTGGGGGCTGTCGATTTAACTCCCCTGGAAATGGCCTCTGCATTTGCCACCTTTGCCAGCAATGGCTGGTATTCGGAAACGACCCTGATTGTTCAGGTGACAGATAGTATGGGAAATGTCCTGCTGGACAACACACCCAAGCCTCAGTTAGTGCTTGACCCGTGGGCAACGGCATCCCTCACGGATGTGATGCAAGGTGTAATCACCCAGGGGACGGCCACCGCAGCAAGGCTTGATCGCCCGGCAGCAGGCAAAACGGGAACTACGTCCTCTGAACGGGACATCTGGTTTGTCGGTTACGTGCCCCAGCTTGCTACTGCCGTTTGGGTTGGGAATGATGATTACAGTCCAGTTGGTAAGGGGGCTACGGGCGGAACATTTGTCGCCCCAGTCTGGCGAGATTTTATGGAACAAGCTTTGAGAGGGGTTCCGGTCGAAAATTTCCGATCGCCCTCTGAATTTCCACGCCCTTAATGAGTCGAGACTATGGCATTCTTTCAACTTCAGCTTTCATCCGCTCCAGGGTCAAATGCATCTGGTCAAACATTTGCTGGGGAGTAATTCCAAATTGACCGAGTTGGGTTTTCAGTTGTTCAACTGTCATTTGCGCCATAAAGTCTTCGGATAGCTCAAATCGCTTCATAAAGATACGATAGCGATCCATCATGGATTCCATCTGCTCAATGAAGATCTTTTTGCCTTCGCGATCAAACTTTCCATAGTCTGCTCCCAGCTTCATGAGTGACTGATAGTCCTCAAAAAGCTGTCGGGCTTCCTGCTGCACAATTTCAGAATCAAAAAATCCCATTGCTCTACATATCAGATGTTTAATATCAACCCATCGCTTCCGTGGCTGTTGATTAGCCCGTTCGAGATTATGAAATTATTCTAATGCAGTCCCGTGGTTCAGTTAAGTCGTAACAGGTAGGGGTTTCACTACCCTATTTCTTTGCTCGAAAGAACCGAAACAATCCCCCGCCCTTTGTCGTTTTTGAGGTTTGTTGACGGTTAGCCGTTTTGCTGTTCTTCTGAACCTCATTCTCTGCGGATGCAAGGCCCAGTTTCGCAGCATATTTGTTGGCTAACGGGTCACGCGGATTAAGCTTCAGCGCCTGGCGCATATAGACCGTTGCCATTCCTGGCAAATTTTGCTGGAAGTAAGCGACTCCTAGCAAGGCATAGTACTCACTCTTGTTAGCCTCAATTTTGATGGCATCCCGCAGTTCCTGAACTGCTTGATTCCAATTGCCTTTCTTCATGTACTCTTGTGCTCGCCGGTAGTGTCTTTGAGCATAGTTTTCAACAGCGGTCGTGGTGTCGACAGGTGAAGGTGAAAACTGAAGCGGCTTCGCTTCTTGAGCCGAAACCAGCCCAGCCCGCTTTTCGCCGATAAAGACCTCCCCCATCTTGAGCTGAAGGTAGACCAGATTCAATTCCCCCAATTGTGGCGTAATGGACTCAAATTGACTGAGGGGCTGGTATTGAGTTTCGGCAAGCTGGGCGATCGCCTGCTCATAGAACACATCTACTTCGCTGACTGGATATTGCAAGAGTTTGCGGGCCAGATTGCTTTGCGGCGACAGGGGAGCCTCTCGCACCAGTCGCCGCACCTTAAACCGTAACAGAGCCGTGTTTTCCTTGCGGCCCTTTTCCTGCTTCAACTTCTGATAAGCAGGATTGACCAGGCGTGCAAGTAGCTGACTGGCAAACTCTTTGGTGGCGGCATCAGCAAGGGCTTGACTGTCAGGATGCAGAATTTTGGCAACCGTCCGGTAACGATTCAAAATCCGGCGATCGTCCGCTGCAATAGAAACCCCTAGCACTGCGTAAGGATCAGAAAATCGGTTCAGCCAGTCAGAGGAAAGCGAACTTGTTGTCATTAATTGGATGGCCTTCGATGCCGAACAAACCTGATACTAAATGCCCTACCTCTAATGTACTGTGTTCATTCAGATCCAACAGGAAGAATTCAAAGGAGGGCTACTCAACAAATTTGCTATTGTCTACTTTGAGCAGTCAATATAGTAGGAGCAGTTCTGTGGGGTGACGAATATGCTTCTCTTATCCCATAACCTATCTTCTTACCCCATAATCTAAGAGAAATTTTTCTCGGTTTGGCTCTCCTGAGAGTTTGGTGATAAGCGACGCTTATCACC
>JAIMBL010000021.1 GCA_023511615.1 Leptolyngbyaceae cyanobacterium HOT.MB2.61 | reverse complement strand
AGGGGAGTGGGGGCGTTGCCCCCAGGCAGGGGGTTTCACCCCCTCTACCCACCAAAACTATCTTTAATCTAATTGCACCCAGCTACTTACCATCGTTGATACATCACATGGATCAGCAAAAAACAATTTGAAATGCTCAAATTGAAATGCTCAAACTTGTCCAAACGCTCAGGAGAAGTTTCAATGAAAAAGTTTAGTCGCAAGGCTGCCAGAATCTTAATATCCCTGGCAACGATGTGGACTTTTCTATGGATAGGGTCTGCCTTTAATCGGCTGGTAATCTACAGCACATCTTCACTCTACCGTCCTGTGAAATTCACAGTAACAGATGCCGTCTACAATGACGATGATGGTTTAGCACGTTACTGGTTAATTGGAACTGTAGAAGGACAGGAAGAACGGTTGATTCCTATCGTTTCGTTAAGGGCACCAATCCGTAGCTCCAGAGATTTACTCAACCAGTTTCCAAAGGGAACAGAGATGGATGCGCTGTTGAATCCTGTTTTGGCTAAAACAATTGTCCAGGGAGAAATTTTGCGAATTCGTCATAATACAGGACGACATTGGGAAGCAGAGCAAACTGCCAGGGAACGGCTGCTTTCCATCTGGTTTATTCCTACAATCATAATGGTCACGCTGGGTGGATTGTTACAGCATTTGGGTCGGCCTGAAATACGCACAGGCGAACAGCCTTAGGTAAACCCTCCGATAGTAAACACCAATGGTTAAACGGGTTGTCTTCAACATTGAAGAAGGTAGCTTTGAACAGGGGTTTCCGGTCACCATTCGAATCTGGGAAACCACTCGATCCCAGTACCGGGAAGTGCGGGGAAAGTTTCCGCCTGCGCCCCAAATCCATAAATATTACTACCAGTGGCAAAATATTTATCGCCGCCTGGGAGTTATTCAACGCATTACTGTTCCACCCTCTCAGGTCACGAATGTTTCTAAAGTAGAAGAATGCGAAACTGCGGCGAGAGTGCTGGAGGCGGGTTTAAACGAGTGGTTGAATCAGCCAGCGGTGCGCAGTTTGGAGCGAAAATTACTCAGAGCGATCGGTGCATCTGAACCAGCACGGTTCATTTTGCAAACTCAAAATTCTCAATTATGGCGATTTCCCTGGCATTTGTGGAGCTTTTTTCAAGAATGCTATCCCCAGGCTGAAATTACTCTGTGTGCTGAAACAGAACCTTACTCTAAGCAGCTCAGAAGCCCGGTCAAGATTCTGGCAATTTTAGGAAACAACGCTGACCTCAATATCCAGGCAGACCGCCAGTTGTTGGAAGCGCTACCGAGAGCTGCAGTGACATTTCTGGTGGAACCTGATCGCCACCAGATTGATGACCATCTCTGGAAGCAGCCCTGGGATATCCTCTTCTTTGCCGGACACAGTGAAACCTGGGGAGAACAGGGACGAATCTACATTAACGCTCAGGAAAGCCTGACCCTGGATGAACTGAAAGATGCCTTGCGACGGGCGATCGCCCGTGGCTTGCAACTGGCCATTTTTAACTCCTGCGATGGACTGGGGCTGACTCGCGACCTGACTGATTTAAAGATTCCCTACATGATTGTGATGCGGGAACCGATTCCCGATGTAGTTGCCCAGCGATTTGCCCGCTATTTTCTGGAAACCTTTGCGCGAGGAGAACCGTTTTATACCGCGGTTCAAATTGCTCGATTGCGGTTGAGGAAAGACATGGAGCAGGAGTTTCCCTGTGCTTCCTGGCTGCCAGTGATTGTTCAAAATCCATTAGCACCTGAGCTGAAATATCCCCGCCCTGCAAATTGGCGAAAAATGGCTCTGGCTGGAGCGGGTGCCGCGATCGCCGCAATCAGTGCTTCATTTACGGTAGATACGATTCAGTTTCGTAACCGCCTCAGTCAGGGAGAAAAGATGTTGATTCCATCTGTCCAGACACCAGACAAAATTGCGGGTGTGCAGGCATTCGGGTGGAAAGACTACCCGCAAGCCGTCAGCAAATTTGAAAATTCCCTGCGCCAAAATCGCAATGATCCAGAAACGGTGATTTACCTCAACAATGCTCGAATTGGCGATCGCCCCGCCTTTAAAGTGGCAGTGGTAGTTCCCATTGGCAGCAATCTGAATGTGGCCCAGGAAATGTTGCGCGGTATCGCTCAGGCCCAGGATGAAATCAATCTCAGGGGTGGCATTCAGGGAAAACCGTTAAAAGTCATCGTTGCCAATGACGAGAACCAACCTGAAGTTGCCAAACGCCTTGCTGCCACCTTTGTCAAAGCCCCGCGTATCTTAGCGGTAATTGGGCACAACGCCAGTGATGCTTCTGTGGCAGCGGCTCCTGTTTACAATCAGGGCGGCTTACCCATGATTACCCCCACCAGTTTTTCTGACAAGCTCTCCTCCAGCGGCAAGTATATTTTTCGCATGGTTCCCAGCATCTGGTATGTTGCCGATAAACTGGCAGAGTACATTCGCCAAACCGTTCCGCAAGCGAAAGTGGCTATCTGTTCAGATGAGGCTGCTCCAGATAATGAGTCTTTTCGAAACCAATTCACAACTGCTCTACTGGAGAAGAAAATCACCTTTGTCAACGTCAATTGTGACTTTTCCGATCTCAATTTTGAACCCCATGCCGCGATCGCTCAAATCATGAGCCGTGGAGCTAACACTTTGCTGCTGGCTCCCCACGTGGATCGGGTTCATAAAGTGGTAGAAATCGCCCAGGCTAATCAGGGCAGGCTTCCCCTGTTTGGCAGCCCAACTCCCTATACGGCTGAAACCCTGTCCGGGAAAGCTGCTGTCAACGGTTTGACCTTAGTGGTTCCCTGGCATCCTGCTGTGTTAACGGAGAATCCCTTTCCTCACCTTGCTATCCAGCGCTGGGGGGGTAAAGTGAACTGGCGCACAGCCATGTCCTATGACGCGGTATGGACAATTGCCACCGCCCTCCGGCAAAGCCAGACTCGCGAGGGGTTGAAAGACATCCTCAGGAGCCCCGATTTTTCCGTGCAGGGAGCCAGTGGATCGATTCAGTTTCTGCCCTCCGGTGAACGCCAGCTTGTTCCTGAAATTGGCGTGCTGGTCAGAGTTCAACCGGATTTGCGATCGCCGACAGGCTACGGTTTTGTGCCATTTAAGTAATTGTTCCGATGGTCATCTTCAACCTTGGGTTGCAAGATTCCAGATGCCTGGATGTCCATCTGATTCTCAGACAACACATCTTCAGGTATAGCTGTCGCCAGGAGAGATTTCACCCCTGCACCCTGTTTGAAAACGCTGACTTCACGTGCTTCTGTACCTGCGCCCACACACCGAATTACCAGGGACTGCCAATCAAGGTAAACGACGCCCAGTAATAGGGGTGATTTAACGTGCGCTTACCCCCTACTGCTAAAGTAGCCGGCAGTACCAGTTCTCCTCCCCGTGAGCCACGGAGTTGATCACCATCGATTTGCACTTCCCCCTTCAGCATGGCAATCTGTGCCCGCCTGAGAGCTTCCGCTTTGATAGGAGCCGTCTGCAGTTGGCGATAAAACTCGGTCATTAGCGCCAGGGTACCCTCATCGCTAACACTCCAGAGGCTGGCCAGAGCCGTTTTAACCCCAGCCTGCACCGCAAATCCAGCAAAGCCGAGTTCAGCATCGTCGCTGCCCAGTGCAGTACGGCAGGCACTCAGGACCAGTAGCTCGACTGGTGGATTGCTCCAGCCCAACTGACGGAGCTGGTCAAGTTGCAAGCGTGTGTCCCAAAGCTGGATGTAGGAGTTGCTCAGGGCACCGGGCTGAAACTCCCCATGGGTTGCCAGGTGAATGATTTGATAGGGCTCTTCGGTTCGCTGGGCTTTCAGGTTGGCCAGGGTAAAGTCCTGGTTGAGGAAGGAAGTCCCCCGCCAGAGGTCCTTGGTAATCACCTTCAGTTCCGTCGGTACCGCAGGCAGAGGTGGCTGGTCGGCAAACTCCGAAGCTCCCATTGCCAGCACTGTCGCATTCTTGAGGCTGGTGTAGCGGGTATTGGTAAGGCTGATGCTGGGCATTAACCCAAAACTGTACTTCTCCACCAAAAACTGTTTGCCATCGTGCAGGGCCACCATTGGAATAAAGCGCAAGCCCGTATCTGAGATGTAGGCCAGGTTACCAATTCCTCGCGCCTGTAGTTCTGACTCAATCGGGGCCACCATCCAGCGATAGAGCTGCTGCGCGGCGTTCAAATAACTGGTAGTCCGCACTTTGCGGGGATCGGTGACTTCGTTAATAAAGCGCCGGACCACTCTGAGTACCTGGCCTCTGGTTGCTCCGGCGACCAGTTTCCGAATCGGTTTTCCCTCAGCTGTCACGACCACCAGTTCGAGCTGATCCTGGTCACTGGGGGGAAGTTTTTGTCGCGGTGTCTGCGATCGATTTTCCTGGGCAACTTTCTCTACTAGAGAGCTGGACAGCTTAATGGAATTGCTGACAGTTGTTTGCCTGGGTAAAAATGGCTCTGCCTTGGTTTTGCTGCCAGAATGGGCGGTTGCCTGGGCCGTTTTTGTAGAAAATACTGGTTTTTTTCCCCTTTCCCTGGCAACACTGACTGGCACAAAGGATGCGTAGACGAGGGCAGGTTTCACTCCGGTTTCCATTCTGATGCGATCAAGAATGTTTTCAGCGTCACCTGCATTCAATGTAGGGAGATCATCTGGAATATCTAAGTATTCTTCAAACTCAAAATTGGCATTCTCTTCCAGACTGGCTACATCTGAGTCACCCGGTTCCTCCAGAAAGGGACCATCTCCATCCGGTACGTCCAGGGACAGGTCTTCTTCAGATGTATCGGCAAGGTCGGAGGAAATCTCTTCCTGGTCATCCAGTGGAATGTCTGGTCTCCCCCGCTTACCATTTCCGCCCTTATCACCGGGATCAATGGGTGGTGGAGGAGGTGGGGGAGTTGTTGTAATGATATCAATCCCTGTAGTTGAGAAACTGCCAGGGAAGGATCGGACAGGTCCAATAGTGCTGGGGGCAGCAGCCGTTCCAGTGGCCAATCGTCCCGCTGTTCCATTAATGGCAGCATCTCCGACCACAAACTGGACATCGGCCAATCCACCACCATGCTCAATCTGGATTGAGCCAGAAATTGCCTGTCCGCTACTGTCAATGGTTGGGGTAGTGGCACCATCGATGAAGCCAGTTCCTCGCACAAACCTTCCTGCCGTAATCGATACGGGTGCCCCGGCTGAACCAGCGCCAGTTCCAACAGCACTGATGCTGCCAAAAGTCACATCACTATTGCTGCCAGGGGCAGAGAGTGTTACAGCTCCCGACTGGACATCGCTGTTGGTAAAGATATTGCCCGTGGCGATCGCCCCACTGGTACTGGTAATATCCACATTGCCAGCCCGGTACCCCAATCCGGTAAAACTGCTGGTGTTAATGTTGCCAACCGTGATATTGCCCGCTGCATTCAAATTCACATCCCCACTGTTGCCAAACCCTGTGCTGGAGGTGTCAATGTCCCCCAGGATCAAATTAGCTCCAGAGATGGTCACATTCTGACCATTGGCAACCAGACTGTATCCGGCCCCCATAATGAACGAACCCGCCCCATCTCCATCAGCATCAGCTCTAAAGGTAACGGAGGTGGAGTTAAACAGGTTCAGCACCCCATCCGCCAGGGACGCGACTGTGATGTCATTCGTCGCTTCCAGGATGATATTGCTGTAGCCAAATCCTTCTAACGCTCCTTCAGCAACGGTGATGGAAGCACCGGGAAAATCAGTGCTGAAAATGTCGGGTAAGGCCGTGTCACCCGTACCGTAGCCATAGGCTCCCGCCACAATGGTGATGTTGGTCGGGTCCAGTAACAGGGTACCGGGATTGCCCGCAGGCGCAGAAACATCCGCAAATCCCCGGTAGACCAGATCTTGCTTGCCTGACACCTCAACAAAGCCGCCATCCCCCGAATTGGCTCCTCCCCGTGCACTGATGTTGCCATAGAAGCGGGTAATCTGGTCTGCCCAGAGGATGACGCGGCCCCCATTTCCATTCCGCAAGCTATCCGCATTGATGGTAGAACTGGCGTCTACAAAGGTACTCTGTGCATTGGGAAGCGGGCCGCGCCCCTGGTAGTCTCCGCCAATCCGAACAGTTCCCCCTCCGGTCAACCCCGAAGCATTGAGGGTGGCTCCAATTAACCCCACCTGGGTTCCCAAAACATTCACCAGGAGCGATGTTGGCAAGGGAGAGTCGGGAATGGGGCTAAGGGTGGCATTGGAGGTGGTAATGCTGCCGGAAACGATGGCCGTCCCCGGATTGGTTGAAACTCGCAGGCTCGATCCGCTCAATTGAATGGTGCCATCCGGGTTGACCGTAACTCCCGTTGCACTGGTCAGATTTCCACCCGTCAGCAGTTGGGGCAAGGTGAGGGGGGTGAAGGGAAGGGGAGTAGGGGAAGTAGAGGAAGAGAAAGAGGGAGAGGAGGTGGGGATGAATTCCAGGTTCAGGAGATTGTCTTGCTGGCTCAAGCGCACCAAGTTGCTGCCTGGAATCGCAGCGAGTGTCACCTGTCCGCCCGGTGCAGAAAGTTGCCCGGTGTTCAGGATGGTGCCGCCTAAGAGAATGAGCGATCGCTCCGGCCCAACTGCCAGATTTCCAGCATTGACGATCGCCCCCGGTTGCGCCATTGTGAAGGCAAAGGTGCCAGGAGTGCCAACCAGGGCGGCGTAGTCATTGCTTCCCACCGCGTTGAACCAGCCTGCGCAGCCAACCCCCGGCCCCGCACAGCCAAACCCAATCCCATTGGCGGTGGCGGCTGTAAACGACCCTGGCACGTTCAATCGAGCATTGGGGCCAAAAACAACCCCCGCCGGGTTCATTAAGTACAGGTTGGCATTACTGCCTGTAACCTGAACCAGCCCGTTGATAATCGAAGCGTCTCCCCCTGTGACCCGTCCCAAAATGTTCTGGATGGAGGGATTGGAGAGGAAATTGGCGATTTGCCCAGCATCCAGCCCAAACCGCTGAAAGCTGTGGAACAGGTTGGCTCCAGCCTGGGTGCCGCCGGTGATAT
This sequence comes from Leptolyngbyaceae cyanobacterium HOT.MB2.61, assembly GCA_023511615.1. GTDB lineage: Bacteria > Cyanobacteriota > Cyanobacteriia > Leptolyngbyales > Leptolyngbyaceae > Leptothermofonsia. The sequence continues at coordinate 29,613 of JAIMBL010000021.1, read as the reverse complement.
CGAAGCGATCGCCACTGGGGGTAATAATGGTGCTGCCATTGGGGGTGGGCGTGATGGATTGGGCACGGGCCATCCCAACTGGGCTGAGGGTAGCAAGGGGTAGAGCCAGCAAGAGGGGGGCAATGCAGGAAGTCGGGGAAAGCGGTTGCCTCCATCCTTCCCTGAACAGGGGAACCAGAGAGGCTTCCCACTTTTTTCTCACCTCCATTGCTGTGGGACGAGTAGGAAACGGGCGCATTCCTGCCTTCTGCTTCCGGCGCAACACGAAGCGTCCCTCCGGGAACTGGATGTGAATTTCCCACTGATCAGACAGGCCCCGTCGCTTCAGGGCTTTACGGATAATGGCTCGCGATCGCAACACCTGTTCAATCCGCCACTGCTGAGAAGCACTGCCTTCATGGTGACGGTAGTAGTAGAGCGGCTTGCGGATGTGGCGCACCTCGGTCACTTCGGACAGGCGCAGGCAGAGGTCGTAATCCTCAACGTAGTCCAGAGAATCATCAATTCCCCCCACTCGATCAAACACTGATCGCCGGATTAGACGAAAGTGGAAGGTCATGAAATCCAGTAGCAAGCGTTCTCTGGAATAGGGAATCTGACAGCGGTAGCCATAGCCGAGCATCTGCCCGGACTCATCCATATCCAGGTAGTCGGTATAAACCATCCCCACGCTCTGGTGGGCATTGAGAATCGCCACCGTTTCTTCCAGAGCTTTGGGGTCCAGCAGGTCATCACTGTCTACCCAGCCCAAATAAATACCCGTAGTTTTAGCGATCGCTGCCTGCAGAGCAGGCACCCTTCCCGCATGGGGAGCAGCAACCACCCGCACCCGGCGATCGCGGCAGGCATACTCCTGCGCAATCTCCAGGGAGCGATCAGTTGAGCCATCATCCCAAACAATCAGTTCAAAATCTGAATAGGTTTGAGCCAGCACACTTTCAATCGCTGCGCCCAGATACTGTTCCCGGTTATAAACCGTGATGACCAGAGAAACCAACGCCACACCGATTCCCTCCAAAATGCAAGGCATCCTAAGACCCCCATGACTCGGCTCACAAATGCACCGCCCTCATGAATTCCTCCAGGTTAGATGCCGACCTGCCAACCTATGATGCCAGACTTGCCGATCTGGAGTAGGCGACCCCCCGGCCCTCAGCCGAACAGATCCTTGACCTTCTGGCGGCACGGGATGGGGTTGAATCCGCCCTGGCAAACCTGCCCCAGGAGTCTACTTCGGGTTTACTGAAACGGGTTCACCTTGATGAGCGATTACAGACTTGATGAGCGATTACAGAATTATGGCAAACTGATTGCCACAACGGTGGATCTGGGAAAGTGGCGCAACCGCCTGAAACCCAGGGCAAAAGCCTGGTGGTGTTTTTTTGGGACGCCTACAAAAATTTATCCTTACGATCCCTTTGCCAATCGGAATTTATCTTCAGAAACAGGAGCCCTGGCGATCGCCTGCCCCTATGCCAGCCAGGAACTTACTGCCCAAGCGATTGAACTGCTGAAATCCCAGGTGCGCCAGGGCAGCCAGACTCCGGCTGTTTACTGTCTCCTGGGCAACCTCTACAGCTATGTGGGGCTGAACCTGCTGGCAGAAGCCCGTTATCTAAAGGTCTTGACCTCTTAAAAGCCACCAGCGACCCTGAGGGACTGGCGGCTGTCCATGCTGGACTGGCAAAGGTTTACACCGTCATGGACGATCGCCCCTCCACCACCCGCGAACTCAACCTGGCCCGCACCCCATACGAAACCCTGGGCGAATCCGAGCAAGTTCGCCAGCTAGGAGCCACCCTGGCGAAACTGGCAGACAAAGTGAGCCCGCAGTACGGGGGTGGGGGCTTACTCCTCACCCCCGTACTCCTCACCCCGTACTCCTCACCCCGTACTCCTCACCCTCACTAACAACTAACAACTGCCCTTTACCCTTCCATCCCTCAGTCCCACTCGCCCAAACGATCGCCAGATACAAACACACAGCCATCCATTGCCACAAACATTTCGGTGGAAGGTTCCTGGGGCTGCGATCGGGGAGTGGGTTTGAATTGCGCTTTGCGAAATGTCCGCAATTGGGAAACGGCTTGTTTTGTCATAGCCAGAGTGTTGGCGACGATCTGCAGCAGGTCTTCCTCTGCCCGTTTGAACTCTGTAATTTCGATCGCGTAAAGGTAAACCAGTTTGAACGCTGGCAGCGGATGGTAGGTCAGGGCAAAAACATGATCGTGGGTTGTAACTTCAACCCCGTACTCGTGCATCTGTCCACCCAGGCACGCCTGCACAATCTGGACATGATCCACGGGCAAAAGGTCCGATTCTTGTATTTGCAGACGTTTAATCAACTTCTCAGCCGCCGGATTTGTCTTCAAAATATTGCCATCAGGACTAAATACCAGAATGGGATTGGGGTTGCTTCTGAAAAACGTCGCCAGACGCAAAATGTCAGCATCGGCATAGTCATGGTGAAGCTGGGATTGATACCTTCCCGTAGGGACAGACAATAGAGGCGACTCTTCAAATTGTCCACTTTGCTGGGTAAATTGTCCACTTTGCTGGGTATTGGTATGCAGATTGTTTACCATGAGTATTTAGCTCCTCAAGTTCGATTGGACGATGGAGTAAAGCCAGGGCAGGGTGTGGTAGCCGAGGCCCTGGCTTTTACGTGTGTTTTGGGGGGAATTCTGCGTAAACCTGGTATCCTGTGATGCTTTCCTCCACTTGGGCTCCACTATGAACGATTTCCTAACCAGAAAGGGTGATAGGGGCGTCGCTGACCTGTGAAGATCGTCCTGTCACCAGGTGATTTAAGTGCGGGATGGTTACTGCTCTTCTTCACCCAGTCGGGTGACTCCTATCACTGACAAATTTCCGTAAGTTCCCTGAGCGGTTCCAGCTGCTTTGAGCAAACTTAAAGTCTGATTCTGTAAAATTTCTGAGATCATCTTCACATTTCTCAAACTATCCAGGGTTCCGCGTCAGCGTTAAACTAATAGACATCTGTGAAATTCCAAAACCATCCGGTTAAACTTCTTGAGCGCGATCGCCGAGTTGACCTATGCCAAGAACACAACGCAACGACAACTTCATCGATAAGAGCTTCACCGTCATGGCGGATATGATTCTAAAGTTCCTGCCTGCCAATAAGAAGGCAAAGGAAGCTTTTGCCTATTACCGGGATGGAATGGCCGCTCAGGCAGATGGGGAATACGCTGAAGCGCTGGAAAATTACAACGAAGCGCTAAAGTTGGAAGAAGATCCCTATGACCGTAGCTACATTCTCTACAACATTGGGCTTATCCATGCCAGCAATGGGGAACATGACACCGCCCTGGATTACTACCATCAGGCGCTGGATTTGAACCCTCGCATGCCCCAGGCCCTTAACAACATTGCCGTGATTTTCCACTACCTGGGCGAGCGCGAAAAAGAAGCGGGCAACGATGATGAAGCGGACGCCTACTACGACAAAGCCGCCGATTACTGGAAACGGGCGATTCGCCTTGCCCCTAACAACTACATTGAAGCCCAAAACTGGCTTAAAACCACGGGCCGATCCCAGATGGATGTGTATTTCTAAGTGGTTAAGTTCATGCTCGATCGCGACCAGGTTCGTAAAGTGGCCTATCTGGCTCGTCTGGAACTGACTCCAGAAGAAGAAGAAACATTTACGACTCAGTTGAGTAATATCCTCGACTATTTTCAGCAGTTGAGTGAGTTAGATACCAGCACTGTCCAGCCAACAACGCGGGCGATCGATGTCAGCAATGTCACGCGTGCTGATACTTTGCAGCCCTATCCCAATCGAGACGCGATTTTGGAGTGTGCGCCGGATCGGGAGGGGGACTTCTTCAAAGTGCCGAAGATTATCAACCCTGAATAGAAAGCTTTAAACCCCCCATTGCCCTGGGAGTTTGCTTGATGAAACCGTCGCTGCCATGTCCGACTTGCTCCCGTCCGATCGCTGATTTGAGTCACACGGCCTCTCGTATCACCTGCGCCTTTTGCAAAAGCAAGTATGGCGTGGTCTATGGCAAGCTGTCGCGGCGATCGTCAATCTACGAAACCCTGCTCCATTTTTCCTCCAAACTCCCGACCTTCTACCGCCGCCACTACACCCTTCAAATCACAACAGCCGACCGCAACTTGAAACTACTCCAGTTTTCGGTGCCAGGTAAAACGGATGATCTGCCCGTCCAGCATGGCGACATCGTTTCAGCCCTGTATACCCTTCAGGGTTACCTGATGAAGACGCTGGTGTTGATTACCAACCACACGACCGGTAAACGATACGTTCCACCCAATCCAATTCCCGGTGCCAGCTATGTCAAGCTGATGTTGGGCACGGTGGTGCTGGGGCTGTTGCTTGGCTCCTTTGTCGCTGGCGTTAACCTGTTCCTGGCATCTGCAGTCAGTGCGCTGGGGGGTTTGCTGCTGCTGAAGGTTACTGACACCGCCCAGCTTTCTACCCTGGCTTTGGAAACCTGTGGCCGGGAAGGAACTCGCTTAATGACGGATCAGAAGCTTCTGGTGCACAAAGCAAAATTGGAGCATCGATTGGATGAACTGAATCATGACTGCAAATCGATCCAGTTTTTGATCGACCAGCTAGAAGCGCTCAAACACAAGATGCTGGATGTCGATCGCGACCTCTATTCCGTGCGCATCTACCGCTCAACCAGTGCCATTGGGATCTTGAAGCAGCAAATTACGAACAATGCCCGTCTGATGCGGGAGTACCGCCGCACTTTGAGGATGATTGAGATCGAAATCGATACCTCCTGGATTGCCGACCAGCTTCCCAACGCAGATAACTTTACACGGGCGATCGCTGAAAAACTGGCCGAACTGAAGGAAATCGAAGACCAGAACCAGTTCCTCAAACTCCAACTCGCCGCTTACGAAGAAGTGGGATACCACCGGATCGGAGAATACAATTCCCGCTCCGGCATTGTGGAGTAGGCGAGAGGTAGTTGTTAGGTGTTAGTTGGTCACTCCCTCATGCTCTCCCCCTTAGCCCCTAACCCCTAACCCCTCCCAGAATTGTGATCGACTGAACCACTATTAGACTTCTGACCAAGGCGATCGATCATCTCCAGCAGAGCATCATAATCTGTGACGGGTTTAGCGCAGAAGCCATCAGCCTGGGAAGCTTCCATCAAGGCTCTGCGCTCGCTCAGCATAGCGTAGGCCGTAATCAAAATAATTGGGATATGGGCGGTTTGGGGATGGTTTTTGAGCGCGCGAGCCAGATCAGCCCCGCTGACTTCCCGTCCTTCCCATTCAGCACCGGGAATGTTAACGTCCATCAGCACCAGATCAATCTCTCCCCTCTGGCAGCGTTGAAAAATCTCGCTGGGATCATCTGTGATAGAGACTTGATGGTTCCCCAGACGGTAGATTAGCTTAGCAGTACCTCTTGCCAGGATTTCATCGTCATCAACAAGGAGAATATTCAAGGCCTCTTCCTAAGGATTAGGTGGATTGGGGAGCATGGTAGACCTAACAAGGTCATGATGAGCGGCGCCAGACGCCATCATTAACGACTCAAAAATCATTACGATTTGGGCACTACTGGGAGCATAAAAGTCACGGTGGTTCCCTGTCCCTTGCCGGGGCTTTCCAGCCAGATTTGCCCCCCCATGAGTTCGACTAAACGTTTACAAATGGTCAACCCCAGCCCCGTGCCGCCGTAGCGACGTTTAATTGAACCATCTGCCTGAACGAAAGGCTCAAATAAAAGATCCCCTCTATCACTGTCAATTCCAATGCCCGTGTCGGCGACCGAAATTTCAACCACAGGTTGAGGGGAGCCCTCTGTCTCCTGCATTCGCTGGATAGCCCGCACTCGAACTTCACCAGAGTCAGTGAACTTAAAGGCATTGGCCAATAAATTAGTCAGCACCTGTCTTAATCTAGTAGCATCTGCCTGCACTTCATCCACCTGACAATCGATAATCAGTGGAATTCCTTTCTGACGGCTCTCTGGCCTGAACAGGTTTTCTTCTTCACGCAGCATTTCTGGCAGGTTTACGGGTTCTAGCTGCACATGCATGCGCCCTGCTTCAATCTTGGCAATATCCAGGACATCGTTGATGATGACCACTAGATTTTCCGCAGCATTGTAGGCGACGTTGATATACTCCTGAAGCTCGTCGGGATTGTCGTAAAACCCCTCTTTGAGCAGTTTCAAATAATTCAGGGTGGAGGCCAGGGGGGTTCTCAGTTCGTGGCTGGTAGAAGAGAGAAAATCAGACTTGAGGCGGCTGGCTTCTTCCGCTGCCGAGCGGGCAATGTTCAGTTCCTGGTTGCGCATCTCAACAATCATGCGCTGTTCCCGTTCGCACTGATAAAGGCGATTTTGCATGATGGCCATGGTCAGGTGGGTACCCAGCGATCGCACCAGGTCAATTTCCTCTGATCTCCACTCCCGTGCCTGCCCCTTCTTCAATTCGCGCCAGGCGGCAAAGGACTCGCGCACCCGGTCATTGCGATCGTCCGGGCTATACCTGCCTGCCCAGACAATATCCGTGTCAATTTCATTCCGAAAAATGGTAAGAAAACCCAGGGGTTCCTCTCCATAGCTCAATGGCATAACCAGCAAGCTCCGGATCGGTTTCGAGTGAAAGGCAGGCAACACTTCCTCTAACTGGGGCTCCTGATAGATGTCTGAAACAGCATAGGGGTTGAAGCGCCGGTAACTCCTGAGAGATAGCGTCTTTCGTTCAAGATCTTTGCCAGATAATAATTCTGAGGTTTCAAATAATTCTTCAACCGGCTGAAATGGAGCGCTATTTTGCGTCAGCAGATGCTGCCAGAAGCGGGATGTTTCGAGTAACTGGTTGTTTGAAAGGGTCGGTTGGTTACCAAAGGTATAGAGTTGAGCGGCAGCATCGGCTTTATGACCAAACAGGTAAAGTCTACCAGCCGAACCCTCAACAACTTTCACCACGCATTCCAGGACAATCTGCAGGATCTCAGTGATAGGTAACGGGGAATGGAGTAGGGTTGTAATCTGATTGACAACGGCTTCCCGGCGAGCCCGTTCCTGCGCATCACGAAGCAGAGAGGCCTGGGTGATCGCGATCGTCACCTGGTCTGCCAGAAGTTGAACTGATTGAATTTTCTTTTTGGAAAACTTCTTAGGTTCTGCATGGTGCGACACCAACAATCCCCAAAGTTCTTGCTGGTGCAGCAGAGGGATCACCAGGGACGACTGCACGCCCATTGCAGTGAGATATTCGACATGGCAGGGATCCACCGGACGTTTCAGAATTTCTTTCAACGGCAGGTTATAAACATCTTCAACCGTCAGATCGGCAGTTGTTAAAGGAGCTTCCAGCCGACTCAGCGTTGTGACTTGGCTGGGAATATCCACAATTACCCGTTGCCGGGCTTTGATAAACATTTCCCTGGCGTAGGGAGGGATGTCACCAGCCGGGAAGTGCAATCCCAACAGTGACGGGAGACGTTGATTACAAACGGACTCTGCAATCACTTCACCCGAACCATCCGGCTCAAACCGATAAATCTTGACCCGATCTGTTCCCAGAAATGACCGGATTTCTACAACAGCAGCAGAGAGTATTTCCTGAAGCTCTAGAGACTTGCGGATTCGATTCGTCATCCGATTCAACAGAGCACCTTCAGTCAGCTCAGTATCGGCCGTAAGTCCTCGGCTTTTCTTGGGCATGGCTGGTATCTCTGACAGAGCTAAAAACGCAAATGACTAAGTGTAATTGCACCCAGCTACTTACTGTCTGATCATAGAGCAGCCTGCAACAAAGCCTTTCGATTAATTACAAAGCGTTAATAACCGTGAAGAGTCACTGGAATACCGAGTGGATAGCGTCCAGATCGCAATGGTTTTTGAGTAGTTAATGATAGAGGCTGGGGTCGCACATCATTACGCTGTCAGGTTCGCCAGTTACTGCAACAGTTGACTCCAGGTTGCCGGACCGACGACCCCATCTGCTTCAAGATTAAATTTTCGTTGGGCAGCTTTTACCGCCTCCTGGGTTTCGGGGCCAAACACCCCATCAGCGGAACTCTTTAAGACACCGATCGCCCGTAACCGCTGCTGCAACCCACTCACTGCTGGGCCTTTCATCCCTATTCTTAAGATTGGCAAAGTCGCTTCTGAAGATGGGGTAGGGGGGGCGTCAGCTCCGTTGCTGGACGGAGCAGGCTTTTTAGCTGCTGCGATCGCGGCTGAACCCGTGGGTGCAGAGCCATTTGCTGGCGAGGAACCTGGCGTTGAATTTGCAGGTTTTGCTGTAGCGGAGTGATTGGGCCTGGGGCTGGTAGCCGCTGGATTGGCTGCCCTGGAAGGGGAGGGACGACTCACCAGAGAGGAGGGAGGTGCCACCCCAACGGGGGTAGCCGGAAAAAGCCGTCCCCAGGTAGCGGGACCAGCAATCCCGTCTGCATCTAACCCGGCTGCCTGCTGGAAGGAATACACTGCGTTGACGGTGGTTTGTCCATAAACCCCATCCACCGCTCCGTTATAAAAACCAAGCAGTTTTAGCGTCGCCTGTAACTCCGTGACATCATTTCCCTTGCTGCCCGGCTTGAGAGTTGAGCGACTGACCGCTTCAGTTGCAATGCCATCAACACCACCCGCAGCAGTTACTCCCGACTGCTGGCTCAACCCAGACGCCGTGGAAATCCCCATCACAACAGCGCTCACAGCAAAAGTCAGAGGGAGCGACCGCAGGAAACCTGGCTTTCGATAACCACCCATTTTAGGAATCCTCAGACAACACAGTAAATGACTTTAATACCAGACGTAAGCGGAGACAACCCTATCCGTAGTGGTCAGACCTATTCAATATACTGTAGAGCTACTATAAGTGAGGAATGGCAGATTTGACCACCGAATTTCTTAAATTTTGTTAGCAGCGAAGATAACAAAGATGAAACGATTTTCCCGTTGACCTCCCCCCCTCCCTTCCTCCCCCTCCTCAGTTACCATAGAGAGCGTAACCACAGGTCACAAAACAATGCGTTACTCATTGTTGAGTCGCTTTCAAGGGGTGCTGTTAGGGGCAGCGCTGGGAGAAGAGTTAGGTTTCTATTATTGGAGACAACAATTACAGAGAAAGCCACTCCCAGGGGAATATTCAGCGGTGAGGGAGCGAGTTGACCTGTTCGCGTGGCGACCTGGCTCTGAAGGTGAGGAGAGTACGCAAAGCCAACCAATACCATCTATCTGGGGGAGGATCGCTCTCTGTTTGACTGAAGCACTGGTTCTGAAAGGTGGCTGGCACGGGCTTAATTTAGAGCAGATGGCACTCTCGGTGCTGACTGATGACACGGGAACTATCTCTACTACCAGTCCGGGGGTGATGGGGGTGGATCTGGCGATCGCCACCCTGCCCATTGCCCTCTTCTTCCATGACAATGAATTCAAGCGGCAGCAGGCTTTGGAAGAGGTTGCCAGTCAGCTCAAGGCTAAGCCCGGTGCGTGGGAGGAGGCATGGACATTGAGTGTGGCGATCGCTGCTGCTTTGAAGGAACAACTCTCCCCACGCCATCTCATTCCCGACCTCGTCACCCACCTGCAATCTGGTGGTTTTAGCCAGAATGATGTTCTGAAAAATTTCATCGCCAAGCTGGAGCAGACCCAGACCTTACTTCAGGAAGGGACGGATCTGGGCACTGCCAGGGCCAAACTCCTGTCATCGCAGAAGTCTGGTTTAAGTTCTGAAGTGATTTGTCTGGCACTCTATTGCGGTTTAAGCACCCCCGAAGATTTTCGGCTGGCGCTGATTCGGGCAGCCCGCTTCTGTGGGGTAGTTCAGGTGTGTGGGCTAACGGGTGCGCTCATGGGTGCCTACAATAGTCGGGTTGGTATTCCATTGGTGTGGCGAATAGCCAATGCTTACCATTCTGTCTATCGGGGGTGGGGAGTGTCGGGTGCAAAGATTGAGCAACTGGCGACCCGGTTACTGGCGGTCTGGTCTGGAGTATACAATCCGGTAGGCTGTCCAGAGCAGATTCCTGCGATCGCGGCTCCAGGAGTGATTCGTCTGCCCTGATTGGCAGCAGTCAGCAGTTTGGGCTGGGGGGTCTCAGCTCTCTTGACTGAAAACGCCTCCATATAATAGCAAAGGCTACGCTGGCGGTTTTATCATTTCCCAACGTCATGTCCTGACTTCACTTCTGCCCCATTTTTCCAGTCAACCGTGCGATCACTTGCCACTATGAAACGGTTTCAGCCACTGGTGCAAAAGCTTGAGCAACCCTGTCAGCATTATGGGGGACGACTCTGTCAGGGTTTAACGGAGGGTTGGCGGCAGATACAGCCATTATCTAAGTCGGGCAAAGCCACTCGCTCCTACATTGTGTCAGCCCTGGCAGTGGTTTCCCTCGCCAGTGCAATGGGCCACCGTTTTTACAATGCGCCCAAGCTGGACGTAGGCAAGGCGGCTCCTCAAACGATCTACGCTCCCCATTCAGCAACAATTGAGGACAAAAAAGCAACTGAAGAAAAGCAGAAAGCGGCTCGAACCAGTGCCATTTCAGTCCTGATGCTGGATCAAACCGTCAATCAGCAGATCCGGGATAATGTACAGCGGTTACTGGATGAGGGCAATGAATTAAGGCGATTGGCAGGCCCCTTTCCCTTTGCCAAAACTTCCATTCTCTCGCTGGGAAGCCAGTCCTATTTGCGCAAAGCCAGCGAGGCAGAATGGCAGAAGTTGCTGAGCATTGCTGACCCAACAGTTTCCTTTCCGCGCACGACGACGACCCGTTCCCGGTTGAAGTTGTCCGACCTGGCCAATGACCAGCAGCGACGGGCCGCGGCTGAACTGCTGGCCTATCCCCGCACGGCTGACTCCAGGGATTATATTGCCCTGCTGGAAGCGATCGCAGAAGCCCGCTCCCTCTATGCCGCCACAGTGAGTTCCCTTGCCAGCCCCAATCCTTCCGAGGGAGACTCCATTTACGATGCGGCCCTGCTCGACCTGAGTGTCACAGACTGGCAACAGATCAGGGTGAAAATCCCCCAATTGGCCGAGCAAATACTGGCCCAGGGGATTGCTCCGGGTTTGACTGAAGCGATTCTGGAAAATGCCGTTCGTCTCCGGGTCAAGGGTGCCCTCCCAGCCGCTGCCGAAGAGACAGGAGTCAAGATTCTCTTAGCTTCTCTCCAGCCAAACCTGGTGCGGGATGAGGCCCAGACCCGGCTGCGGGCAGAACAGGCGGCTCAGCAGGTCGAGCCGGAAATGGTTTCCATTCGAGAGGGGGAGGTCATTGTTCGTACCGGGGAAGAGATTACCACGGGCGATTTTGCGCTGCTAGACCACTTTGGGCTGAGTCGTCGGGGAATTGACTGGTCTGGGCTGATTGGGTTTGGGATTCTGGTCAGTGGGGCGGTGGGGGTCTTCTGGTTTGTAGAACGCAAGTTCCATCCGGGGCTGCGTCGCCGCGATCGCCTGTTAATCTGGCTCCTGAGCCTGACGACCCCGCTACTGATTGTTCTCCGGGTGCCCTCCACCAACCTACCTGCCATTGGCCTGCTGGTGGGTAGTTTTTATGGTTCCCCTTTGGGAATTGCAGTGACTGGCATTCTGGCCGTAGTTCTGCCCTTTGGCATGTCCATTCCCTGGAGTCAGTTGCTTTCCAGTACTGGAGCCGGATTGCTGGGGGGCTGGATGGCGGGGCGGTTGCGATCGCGGGAAGAACTGGCCCTCCTGGGAATTGGCGTCGGTGTCTTGCAGGGAGGCCTCTACCTGGTGTTCAACATGGCTTCCGGGATGGTCTGGTACACGCTGCTGGGCTCCGCCGCGATCCATGCCCTGTTGGGATTGGCCTGGTGCATTGTGGCGATCGGCAGCAGTCCGTACCTGGAGCAGTTGTTTGACCTGGTGACCACCATTCGCCTGGTGGAACTGGCAAATCCCAACTGCCACCTGCTGAAGCAACTGGCCGCCAAAACCCCCGGCACCTTCCAGCACACCCTGTTTGTCGCCACCCTGGCAGAAGCGGCTGCCCGTGCTCTTGGCTGCAATGTAGAACTGGTGCGGACGGGGACGCTTTACCACGACATCGGCAAAATGCACGATCCGCTGGGCTTCATTGAAAACCAGATGGGCGGCCCCAACAAACACGACCTGATCAACAATCCCTGGAAAAGCGCCGAAATTATCAAGAAGCACGTTTCTGAAGGACTGGTAATGGCCCGCAAATGCCGTTTACCCAAAGCAGTTCAGGCATTTATTCCAGAACATCAAGGCACCATGCTGATTGCCTACTTCTACCACCAAGCCCAGCAGTGGGCACAGCAACATCCGAAACCGGATGGAACCCTGATTGAAGTGCAGGAAGCAGACTTTCGTTACGACGGCCCCATTCCCCAATCGCGAGAGACGGGAATTGTGATGCTGGCCGATTCCTGTGAAGCTGCCCTGCGCTCCCTCAAAGAAGCTACCTACGACGAAGCCCTCTCCATGATCAACAAAATCCTGCGTGCTCGCTGGCAGGATAAGCAACTGGTTAATTCTGGACTGACCCGCGAAGAGATGTCTAAAATTGCCACCATTTTTGTTGAAGTTTGGCAACAGTTCAATCACCAGCGTATCGCCTACCCCAAGGTATCCATTTTACCCCAGCCTGTTTTGCAGGAGGAACAGAGTCCAACTGCTGTGAAGTAGGGGAATAGGGAGAAAACTGAAAAACCTATCATCTGTAGCCCTAGTTTGAAGAATTGGTATTAGACTACTAGCCCTTCACGCCGCTGCCAGCCTGGGTGGGAACCACATAGCGCTGCATGACCACGAAAAATAGGATAATCGGCAGGATAGAAATTACTGAACCGGCAGCAACTAAGCGCCAGTCCAGGTTGAGCTGTCCCGCTAACTGAGCCACTCCCAACGGCAGGGTATAGTACTCCGGGCGATCAAGCACAATCAGAGGCCAGAGAAAGTCGCTCCAGGAGCCGATGAAGACAAAAATGGCCAGCGTCACCAGAGCCGGACGAATCGAAGGAATCATCACATACCACCACAGCCCCAGTTCCGAGCAACCATCCATTCGCGCTGCTTCCTCCAGTTCCCTGGGCACCCCCTGAAACGCCTGCCGTAGCAAAAAAATGCCAAAAGCAGAGGCGATCGCTGGAAAAATGATTCCCAAATAGGTATTCCGCAACCCCAATTGCACAGTCAGCACATACAGCGGAATCATCACAATCTGAAACGGAATCATGATCGTGCAGACAATCGCAATAAAAATCCCCTTCCTACCCCAAAATTCCAACCGCGCCAGGGGGTAAGCCGCCAGCGCACAGAATAATAAGTTCAGGCAGACCGTCAACACCGCCACAAGCGTACTGTTAAACAGATAGCGCCCAAATGGATTCGTTTGCCACACCTTAGCAAAGTGCTCCAGTGTCGGCTGATCGGGCAAGAACTGAGGCGGGTACTGGAAAATGTTTTCACTCGGCGACTTCAGCGACGTGCTGACCAACCAAGCCAGGGGAACCAGCATCGCGATCGCGATCGCCCCCAGCAGGGCATACATCCAGAATGTTTTCCAGTGTCGAATCCGTTGTTTTTGAGCCATTGGGAAGGAGAGTTTTGAGTTTTAAGTTTCAGGCGAAAGGAGTAGTGGATGAGTGATGCAGTGGAAGGGTGAATGAGAGGAAAAGAGATGGGGGAGGGAGTAAGGGAGGGAGTAGACGGGTAGAGGAGTAGATGTTTTGAGTTTTCAACTCTCTCCTCTCTCAACCAACAACCAACAACCAACAACTAACAACTAATCTTCACTGCCTGTCGCTTCATAGCCAGGAACAGAAGGGTCAGAAACAGTAAACCCATAATACCGGCCAGGGGATTACGATCAATCCCAGTAATCCACGCGGGTGCCTGATTGGAGTACTCAATTAACTGCCCCACATTCACAATGTAATAGCCCCAGACCAGCCCGGCATGTAACCCAATTGGTAAACCTAAACGTCCCCGCCAAAATCCATCTTCCCAGCTACTGCGCGATCGCTTCGCCCAAACCAGGGTTGCCCCTAACAGCAGCAGCGCCGGAAATGTAATGATTGTGCGGAGCAGTTCTTCCAGGGGTTTGATAAAGTGCAAAGCCGCATAAATTCCTGCACTCATCCAGAGAGCCATTCCCGGTCGATAGTCTCGTTGCAGCTCATCCAGCAGCCACCCTCGAAAAAGCAATTCCTCAGCAAAACCGAGGCCCAGCGAAACCAGTCCCCCTTCCAGAAGAATTCTCAGAAAAGAAGCAGAAGGCACCTTCCAGACAACCCAGCCCCAAATGCCCTGGGTACCAAAGAGGGCAAACAGACTAAAAACTCCAATTGCCAGGCCAGTCAGTAGCTCTAAACCACTACGACGGGTAAATTCCAGACCATAGCGCCATAACAGGTCAGGCTGCCCGTAAACCCGCCGTCCCCAAAACCGCACCAGCCAAATAAATTCGGTATAGAGGAGCAACAGCGTCAAAATACTGGCTGTATTGCGAATGCTGTCTGGAGTTCCCCCTAAACTGGCAATAACAAAATAAATGGGTCCCGCCACGGGAACCCAAATCACCAACAGTGTGAAGATAAAAACTCCAAGCCTGAGAAAAACCGGGCACTGTGACAGCCTGGATAAACTCTGCTTTGTCACTTCAGCCTGCTTGCATAGCTATTCATCCGGTTCAATTGTGCTACTCAAGCCGTGATTCTTCAACGTTTCGCAGTAAAACTCGGCGTGCTCCTGAGCACAGGTAATCACCAATGCCACCCCATTGGTATGAGCTTCCATCATGATATCAACAGCTTGAGGTTGGGTCAGGCTGGGTACAGTTTTCAGCAAAACCTGTACCACATACTCCATGGAGTTGTAGTCGTCGTTATGCAGCAGAACCCGATAACGGGGGGCCAGCTTACGGACCGTTGAACGTTGTTCAAGGGTTTCGACAGACACGGCTCTATCCTCTCCCTATCCTTTACATTGCTTAATCTCTTTTATACCATTCAATCCCTATTCCAACACCTCCCCCTCTCCCTAATCAAATTGACTCTCCTAAGAGTTTTGAGATTTAGCAAAGCGCGCAGGACTGAGTGCCCAGGACTGAGTATCAAGCGTTGCCATCCCAGCACCTTCAGCCATGGATGTATTCTAAATGGATATATTCTAAGTTAACGCGTTCTCACCTCTATCACCCTGCTGCCGTAACCAAAGGGATCACACAATTCCCCAACTTGTCGGTGGAAGATTAGCTTACGCTACTCTTTCATCTCAAACAAAACCCCTGGAATAAGTAGGTAGACATCATTAATTGGAAGCAAGGGGAGTGGGGGCGTTGCCCCCAAGCAGGGGGTTTCACTCCCTCCACCCCCAAAACTATCTTTAATTTAATTGCACCCAGCTACTTATTAATTTTGTTTTAGTGACAGGCTTCGCTTATCGCCAACCCCCAGAGAAGCCGATTAAATTCAGCATTGTAACGGTAGGGGAAGAAAAAACTGCTGCTTAGAATTGGGAAATAGATGTGGCAGGTGACCTATTCTCTATGGGCTTTTCGTCAAAGCAAGAATTCCTGGAGGGGCGATCGTTTCAGCCTTGCCAGATTGTTTGCCTGGAGCATGAAAGCAGTTGTCTATATGCTGAAGTGATACAGATCGTAGAATCCCGTCAAATCTGTTGGGTTCGTCCACTGGTCTTAGCAGTTGGGGTTTCACCAGGTTCAGGGCAGGTAGATGATACGGATCTACCGCGCTGCTATGACCTCCGCTCCGGAGCTGATTTGCTTTACCCGTTAGTTCTCTTTCGAACAGCTCTAGACACTGAAGTGATTCCACTGCTCACTTTTCTTTACAGTCCAGAGTGGGAGTCAAGCATTCACCCATCCAATCAAAATGGGCATCAACAGCTCAGACAGTTTATTCAAAAAGTATGGCAAGCTTATCCAGAAGTTTTTGGACCCGGCAGCGGCAACCGCTTGGGGGCTAGGAAAATCTAATGCTCTATGGACTGGGAACTAGCTGAATGCGCCCCGCATCCATCTCATCCATCAACAGTTCCAATGCCTCATAATCGACATCAGAGATGTGCCCCAAACGAGTCAGCTCATAATTGATGGCATTTTCAATGTCGGGAGTCAGCTTCTTGATGTGAAGAGCTTTTTCTACAAGTTGCCGGATGATCGCTGAGTTTTTCATCTGAATATGGCAAGAACTCTGCATTAAATTCTCTGCTGAACACCTGGTGAAAGGAGTGATCTAAAGCCAGGAGTATAGGTGATTTAGATCACTAATAATCTGGTTATCTTACAGTTTTTTGACAAGGTGATTCCTCAATAAAAGAAAACTTTGCACTTCTGATTATTTCAGTCTGATAGAGCATCTCAACCAGATTGTGAAAAAGATTTGCCACTGGGAAAGCCCTTTCACGAGATTCCTTTTCATAAAGGCTTTAGGGCTGCTGACAGGTCTCCGGGAATGATCCAGAGATGGGCAATTTAACAGCGTGGATAAGAAGTCTTCAACGAATTCAATTGTAAAAAATTAGCCTCTGTAAAAAGCTAGCCTCATAGTGCCTCATAGTGGTTCTACCTCTATCTAAGGTTTCCCTTTCTGAAAAGCAGAAAGGTGAGGTTTCTCTTAAATTTCTAAATCGTTAGAGATGAAGTGAGCAACCTGACTGACTGACAATCTTTTCCCCCTCGGCTCTCCTGAGAGTTGGGTGATCAGCGTCGCTCATCCACCAAAACAAAATCAATATTCCAGAGTTTTTATTTTAGATGAAAGAGTGGCTTACGCTATTCTTTCACCGGCAACCCAGGAGAACCCTTAGAACGATTTCCGGGTAAGTTTCTGGCTTCTAAACGAAACAATTTGTGGATGTCGATCGATCCAATCGTGGATGTCTCTTAAAACCTGGTCAGGAATCTCCCAGGGAAACAGATGGGCAGTGTTGGGGTAACATCGCCATTCCGCGTTGGGTAGATGCTCTGCAGTTTCCTGACTGGAGGCGGGGGTGATGTGGCGATCGCCTCCACCTGCCAGCACTAAACATGGGCATTGGATCTGGGAAAGATCTGCCAGACGATTGTACCTCTGATTTAACGCTGCATGAAGAGCCTGGGTTGCCTGCTGGGAGGTTTGCAGATAGGCATCCATCGCTTCCCTGGCCAGATATAGATAGGTTTCTGGGGTGTGTTGTTGGATCAGGTAGCGATAGAGCGATCGCTGCCCAAAGGTATCAATATTCCACTGCCAGCCAGGCTTCAGGCGATTGAGTATAGAAGCCAACCCTGTGTAAAGATTGTCCTGCCAGGTTACGGGAGGATGATTTCCCCGGGGGCGGGCTGCCGTCGCCACCAGGATGAGCCCACTCACCCGTTCCAACCGCCTCAACGCCAATTCCAGCGCCAGGATGCCTCCCAAAGACCAGCCCAGAATCAAACACCGGTCAATTTGATAGCGATCAAGTAACGCCTCCAGATCGATCAAATGGTCTGACATTTCAAAATTCTGAACCGTTTGACTGCGGCCATACCCGCGTAAATCTGGTGCCAGAGTTTTGAACCGCAGCGAAAGGGAGTCCGTAAAAACGGACAGGCTGCGCCCCGATCCAGGATGGCCATGTAAGCACAGGATGGGAAATCCCTCACCCTTAACCAATACATTCAGGGGAAAGGCTGATGAAACAGATTGATGGGCAGATGAATCAAGCATAGATGAATAAACAAAATCCTATGCTAGCGATTATTCGGTTGCCTCTGGTTCCTGAAGCATCCTTCTATTAAGATGACTCAGAGGGACTAGTTTCCCAGCGATACCCCACGATGATAAGGATTGATTTGAGGCATGGCAGAAGAAACGACTCCCAACGGAACTGGAGAAGCAGCCCCCCGTCCTGCTGAAGAACAGGCACCAGAGGCGGGTTCTGCTGAAGGAGGGGAGAAACCAGCAAAGAAACCCAGACCACCTAAAGCAGTTGAGGGTGGAGAAGGAACTGAGGGTGGCCAACCCTCAGCCAAAGCAGCGAAAAGGGAAAAGGCACCTGCCGTTGAAGACAAGCCCTTTGCCGATTTTATCCAACAGGATTTCCTACCTGTATTAAAAGAAGGGCTGGCTAAACAGGGAATTGAGTTTGTTGAGCTTTCTTTTGAAAAGCAAAAGATTGCGGTTACGGGCTTTGCCAATGAGCCAGACTGTTGGCAGGTAATTGGTCGCTGGAGTAGTGGCCGAAACCAACCACGCCAGTTCAATCTCTATTTTCTAAAAGAAGACATCCAGGCACCGAAGGCATTTTCCTACTCCGAGAGTGTCGGTAAAGCCAGCACCCTGGAGCCGTTCTTGAGTGACGAACGCAAGATCACCTTGCCATTGCTGGTGTTTGGTGTGGTTCAACGCCTGATTGCCCAGAAGTGGTTGGTGAGGAATTAGGTTCTACAGCCAGGAAGGAAGCCACATTCGTAATTGAAACTCAATGGGAGACAGCGGCAATCCCAGATAAATGGGCATCCAGAAAATAAACGCCAGCGCGATCAGGAGAATAGTGCCGATCCCCATTGTGCGCAGGCGGGGCTGGGTGCTACAGAGCCAGCGGTCTACAAGCCAGGCGATCGCCATCGTTGCAAAGATTCCTGCTCCCATATAATGATACAGAAAAATACAGCGAGTCACAGGAACCCAGGGAACCAGATTGGCTGCGTAGTTGACTACCAGGAAACCTCCCAGCCACAACTCTGCTAGCCCCAACGCCAGAGAAGAGTTCTGGGAAGAAAGGGTAGACGCTACTTGAGGCGACTTTTGGGTCATCCAGGAAATGGCATGTAAAACGAGGACTCCCGTCACGAAGATGATGGCAACCGTTGAAAACCACCACAAAAATGGGTTCCCGATCGCATGAACATCGTAAATGACCGTACCTGGGGTTGCTGCCAGAGTTGAGGTGCCATTGGGTAATGGTTCACCCGGTTGAGTAACCTGGTAAAAGTAGGCCACCGGACGGATCATCAGCAACCAGGTGTACCAGTCTGAACAGTAAGGGTGAACCCTGGGACCATCACCCACCCGCTGGTGGTAGGTCAAGATTTGTTTTTGCAGTTCCCAGAAGCTGCTGTCCGGGTTAAGCCGCAGGTGGGGAATCCAGGTAACGCGATAGAACAACGCTGGAACCACGGCTAGGTAAAAGATTATTTGTCCTGGTTTGAGGCTGGTCAGTTGCGATAGAGGGCTTTTTTTTCCGTCATCCCGTCTGGTGTCAACCGGGGCAGAGGTGCCTAGCTCTTCCATCCGTTTCGCCTGTAGAATCCTGACACCCCGTACAGCCCAGGCACTGGCCCACAATCCATAGGCACCCAGAAGAAACCAGAGTCCGTTCCATTTGATGGCGGCGGATGCTCCAAAGGAGAGGCCGGAGAGAAGCAGCCATAGTTCTCGCTGGAGCGATCGCCGACTGTTGAGTGCCAGCAGAAGACACCACAATCCCAGTAGTCCAAAAATAATCAGGTAAATGTTGTTAAGGGCGTAGCGCGACTCCACCAACAACATCCCATCCAATGCCACAAAAAGAGCGGCAATCAGGGCATAACTGTAGCGGCGCGTCAGTTGGTAGGCCATTCCAGCAATAACTAAGGGCATCAACGATCCCGTTAGAGCGTTCAACCAGCGGTAACTCCAGGGGGAATAGGCTCCTCCAGCCAGTCCATTCACCGGATCGTGTCCAAAGGGAAGTTGCTTACCTACCCACATGCCAACCGCAATCAGATATTTGCTTAGAGGTGGATGTCCGTCAAAAAAGGGCGTCTGGGTCAGGTAGTTATGGGCAAACTTGACGTAGTAGACCTCATCAAACACCAGGGTATTAAATCGCCCCAGTCCCCAAAATCGGAGGGCCAGCGATAGCAGCCAGATGGCACAAATTCCCGCTCTAAACCAGGCAGCAGAACGCTTTGAAGACTTCTCAAAGGAGGGCATAGGTCACCTTGGGCGTTCACATGCCTTCCCACTTTCGCATATGAATGGGCGAATGCAACATTTCAAAACAAGGCGGCTCTCCCAGCTTGCTGGTGAAAGAGTAGCATAAGCTACTCTTTCATCTCAAACAAAATCCCTGAAATATTGATTTGTTTTGGTGATGAGCAAGGCTTATCACCCAACTCTCAGGAGAGCCAAGGAGTCAATTGTTTAAGGCTAAAAAATCCTCGCCACTTGTGACGAGGATGCAGGCAGCATTTCATTGGAGCAAGGAATTTTTTGCCCCTGACAATCTCGGCCCACTGAAATCAACTACTTAAATGGCAGCCGAGCCTCTGTAGCGGGACATCACTGGTCTTTTCATCATGGCTGGATTGCGGGCAGAGGGGCCATTAGGTTGGCAGGGGCAGGCTGGTGTCCCTCCGGATTCCCTCATGACTCCACAGCCACTCCCGATAGCATTTTCCGAAGAACGATAGGGCACAGTCCCTGCCGTCGCTCGGTTTGCTGTGTTTCCCTCACTCAAACTAATGTCCGCAGGCGCTTCCAGCATGGGAGCAGAGACATTTTGGCTGCCGCCAGCCTCAGCGGGTTGCCAGGTGACTCGACCACCCGTTGCAGAATTGGTCGGACGGGCAATGGAAATCAACCCGGCTTCTTTGAAGAGGTTGAAGGTTCTTACCGCTTCATCTACGCTCACACCATCGATATTCCAGGTGGCGTTACCTGTTTTGGCAGAGAGGCACCATTTTCCTTGCAAATTGTGTTGTCGGACAACGGCATCAATCTTTTCTTTGCGTCCAGAGTTTTCTCCTGGACGATCGCCCTCAATCAATACTCCAGTCGTTTTTTGGTCTGGGGTAGGGCAGGGGGGCAGATTGGCATTCGCAGAAGCCACAGACGTTGCAGCGGTGGAAGCCGCAACGAGGGAATAATCGCGATCGCCCTCTGCCGCTTGCGCTACCGTTTGCTCGTTAGCAGATTGACCAATTTCGGCACGTTCCTGTGCGTAGGACGGAGGCTTGAAGTCATGGAGGAGTGCAGCAGAGCCCAGAAGAGCGATGGATGCCCCCAACACTCTGACCCAGAGGTTAGTCTTCATAGGACAAATGTACCAATAAAGAGCTTCTTTAGGCTAACTCTAAGGCTGCCAGAGGTCAAGCTGTTGTTAGGATTTGATAGTACAAATGCATGGCTTTTCATAGGGTGGACCGGCTACTTTGCTACTTCGTAGCTTTATTTCGTAGCGACTACAGCCAGATTCCAGGCGAAACGTTTCATCAACGGCAGCTTTTTCAGCCAGCGATCGTACCGCTCAAGTCGGTGGTAACTCGGCTCCAGACGCCTGTGTTCAAGAATAATTTTCTTCCAGTAGCGCTCCTCATTCGGGTTAACCCGCTCAATCAAATAGAAGCGCAGGAAGATCCAGAGGGTGGCGAGCCAGAAGGTATCGTAGGCGGTGTGGGAGAACCGCGATCGCACAAAATCCACAATCCTGATGTCCAGCGGCGTTTCATCCTCTGTCCGGACTTTAGTTGCCATCTGGCGATAGACATTGATCACTGGATTATGCTTCAACGGATCCCAGAAACAGGCTTTGCCTCCTGGTTTCAACACTCGATGCATTTCCTGGATCGCAAGGCGGGGATCGGGAATGTGATGCA
Source organism: Leptolyngbyaceae cyanobacterium HOT.MB2.61 (assembly GCA_023511615.1). Classification (GTDB taxonomy): domain Bacteria; phylum Cyanobacteriota; class Cyanobacteriia; order Leptolyngbyales; family Leptolyngbyaceae; genus Leptothermofonsia. The sequence continues at coordinate 8,010 of JAIMBL010000021.1, read as the reverse complement.
GCAAGTTGGATGCGTACACAATGTCAAACGTGTCGTCAGGAAAGTCAATTGCCATCGCATTGACCACACGTCCTGCCACCTCAACCCTGTTTTTTTCTGCCAGCTTCAGCGCAACTTCCACCATCCCCGGTGAGTAATCGGCAGCAACGCATTCGGCTCCTCTCAGAGCGAAATAAACGCTATTTTCTCCTGCCCCACAGCCTAGATCAAGCAAGTATTTACCCCGCACATCTCCTAGCTGTTTCAAAATAAAGCGGTTCTCAGGCGCAGTACAGGCTTCAAAGTAGTCAGCAACTTGAATTCCGTCTACATCGATCGCCGCCGCCCACTGGTCATGAAATACCTGCTCTTTGCGTAAAACCTCATCCTGCATCGTTTCTCCGTTTTTTATCTAAAAGAAGGAGTACTGGTTTGTCAGTAGGGTTTGCCAACCAGGATCCAACCTTCTGCCTGGCTGATTCTTTTGATAGGGGTCAGGTCTAACTGATTCAGCGTTGTCTGATCAGTCAGCAGAAATGCCTGAGGATCATTTCGCCAGCGATGTTGGATCGTGGCGGTTGGAGTTGGGATGATCTGGCGATCACTATAGAAGTCAAGCGACGGGCGGGTATTGGGGTAGGTAGTCATAATTTGCTGACCGGGAGGGGTGCTTTGCCGAAGGATGGCCGCCACTGGCTGGACTGGAAACTGTTCATTCAGTTCCCAGACCCAGTAGGGAGAAAGCATCAGCAAGAGCAAAGAGAGGTAGGAACCCCAGATCAGCACCGGGATAAATTGGGAGTCCTGCCGTGCCGCCAGAATCATGGCAGTGGTCAGGGTAAGTGCCACTGCCGCCGAAATAAGCTGCAAATGAGGCTCAGGTTCCAGGCCAAGGTTGCTGAAATAAAAGCTACCTGCCCAGCCTGCGATCGCCACCAGCCCCAACAAAACTGCCCACAATTTTGGATAGGGATGGTTCACCTGCCGGAAACCCATCAGGTCGGAGAAATCCCAGACCTCTGCCAGCAGCGCACCCACTACCAGGGCAAACGCCGGATAAACCGGCAATACGTACCAGGGTAATTTGGTGCTCATCAATGAAATGACCAGCAGAAACCCTACTGGCCACACCAGAACCAGTTTTGCCCAACCCAGAGCCCGATTTTCCCAGGCAAGCCGAAAGCCCCAGGGCAAAAATAGAAGCCAGGGCAGGCCGTATTTCAGAATTTCTAGCAGGTAATACCAGGGTGGGCCGGTATTCGCCTCCACGGGCATCCAGATGCGGTTGAATGACTGGCTTAACAGACTGATGCCAATAAACTTTTCGCCATAGCGCTGCCACTGGGCACTATACCAGACAATCGCCGGTAAGCTGCCCAACCATAAACCACCCCAAACATAGGCAGAAGTCAGCAGGCGGGGAGTATCCAGCAGGATGAAGGCCGCAGCGATCGCCCCCAGCAGCAATGCCAGAATTCCCTTCGTCAGGCAAAGCAGCCCAAAGGCAATGCCCACCCCCAACCCCCAGCGCAAATCTCGTCGGGTTCGCAGCAGGCAAAACAACAGCAGCAAAAAGAAACAGAGGACAGCTCCATCCAGCATTGCCAGACGCCCATGACGCACCACCGGTAACAGAGTTAGATAAACAAGCGCCGTGAGGACTGCCGGAGTGCGGCGAGGAAACACTTCTCGCCCAATCCCAAACAGCAGGGGAACGGACAGTGCCGTCAGAATGGCCCCTGGAAGACGAGTAGTCCACTCATTGACCCCTCCGAACTGATAGGCCAGCGCAATCAGCCAGTGAACCAGGGGGGGTTTGCTGAGGTAGGGAGTACCGGCGATCGTCGGATACAGCCAGTTCAGCGAACCAGGCTCGGCGCGGTAAATTTCCCGGGCAACTTGAGCCACAATTCCCTCATCCCAGTCGCGTAGGGGCAGCCCCCCCAAATTAATGGTAAACAACAAAAGTGCAGCCAGCAGTAGCCCTGCCCCCCACCACAAATCAACCCGCTCTTTGGAGAAGAAAGCAGGATTTCTAAACCATTCCGAACTAGACATCTTATGAATCATGGCTCAATCATCATCGCCCCGCTGGGGAGGGATAAATCGCTCAAGTGACTTGGCTCCACTGAGGATGAGTAACACCAGCAACGTACCCCAAATAGCAACCCACCACAGGCCGCAGGCAGCGACCACACCCAGTGCGGCTGTCGCCCAGATGGAAGCGGCTGAAGTCAATCCCTTCACCTTCGGTTTTCCTTCAGACAGCCGAGACAACTGAATAATTTCCCCCGCCCCCCAAAAACCAACTCCAGTTGCTACTCCCTGAATTGTTCGACTGAGTGCATCAGAATTGGCTGAACCGTCTGTGAGAGTGACCATAACAAACAGCGCCGCTCCCAGGCTTACCAGCATATGGGTTCTCAATCCGGCTGCCTTACCAGCTGTCTGACGGTTTAAGCCAATAGCTCCCCCAATCAGCGTGGCCAGGCATAGCCGAAATGTTAGATTCAACCAGTCTCCAGCATTCAGCCAGGTAGGATTGACGAGCGTTGCCAATGAATTGCCCCGTAATAAATGACTCCACCCTCCACCCTACACCGCACTGCTTGTTTCCAGCCAATTCCTGTTTGATCAACTAAATCTAATAGGCCATGGGCAGGGGAGTCATGGATTCGTCAGATCGGGGTTCCGCTACTGGAGGGTCTGAGCTGGGAAAGCTGGCAGAATCAGATTGAACAATGGGCTGGGCAATCGGGACAGTATCTTCAGCGGCTTTGCTGTCGGTTTTTTCCAGGATTGGCTTCAACTCTAAGGTTTTGCTAACTGATTTGGTTGCCGATTTTGGGTTAGATTGTGCCTTCTGCCTGAGATACTTGGACGTGCTGCTGGCGCTTGTAGCCCCTTTGCCATTTAGAATTGCCGCTTCAATTTCTTTAAGGGTAATGGGTTGTTCTGTCTTACCTGGCACTTCGACTACCACCATGTAGCCCGCAAAATTTTTGCCACCTACCATTTGCAGGGCATCCAGGATCTTAGGCATGTGGGCTTCTACAAGCTGCCCTTTCTCGTTGTAAAGCTCCAGAGCCGAAAGGCAACCAATGGTTGGGTTCCAGCTAAAGGCATTCGGATTGCTGCCCTTATTGCTAAAAAAATCGGGAGATTCACCCGTGCCATGAATGCGGAACTCGCTGCGGCCCACTTTCCCAGCCCAGTAGCTCTGCTGAATCGGCCAGTAGTTTCGCCAGGAGGAAGGTAAGAGGTTCTGGTAATCCTTTAAGCTACCTCTGAAAGCGCCCGCTTTGCCAGGTAGAAACTGTTTTGCGCCCGGTTCAAATGGTACAAACAGCTTGACCAGAGAAAAGCGACCGTAAGCACGAAAATATTCATCGTCGGGTTGAGGAACAACGCCTTCCAGCCGAAAGATTCCCTGGGGCGTTTGTCCGCGAACAAAATTCCAGTTCAGTTCATGAATAGAACGCAGTAACAAGGGGACTGACCACAGATTGCCATCCCCGTAGCGGACAAACTGCCCATCCCGGTCTTTCAGGATCGCCTGACAGAGAATATCTCGCTTGGGGCGACAGAGGACATAGAGATGGAGTTGCCGGGGAGCGATCGCCCAATTCAATAAATCCCCGAGGGGTGGCAGGGTGCTGGGCGCAATAGATTCACTCACCTCCCGCACGCTGGTGTAAAGATGGACATTCTTTGTCCAGTTCGGAAAGCGCGACTTTACTCGCTCTGTCAGGCTCTGGAGTTGCCCCGGAGAGGCACCACTCCTGACCAGGACAGACAGGGAAACAGCGACCCATTCCGGGTCTGGGCTGCTTTCTATTGCCTGGAGAAAGCGTTGTTCAAACCGTCCGTAGAAGCTGGGATAGCGCAAGTAGAGCTGGGTTGCCACCTTCGTGGCCGCATCAATGGTTCGCATCTGCGAGTTGGATAGCCCAGGCAGGGTAGTCATTCTCAGGATCTGGTCGATCGCCTCGGCCACAAATGATTCTTGAGGTTCCACAACCGCAGTTGTCCACAAAATATTACGCCAGTGTTTTTCATTCTGGTTTGTGACCGGAAAGCGAGCCAGATCGTAGTTTTCAGGGCGGACCTGGCGAATTTGCTCTTGCCGTTGCTGCGATCGCGCATCTGCCGTCGCCTGACTTACCTTTGCCTCATTGCCAGATAACGCCTCCGGCAGGCGAGCGATTGAGATGGTAGCTGGTTTCACGGCCAGACCTGCTACCACTAACCCAGCGAACACAGCAAACTTGCCATATTTCCGAACCAGGTCAATCTGCCATTTTTGCAAAATGCGTCTCATCACAGGTGGCTGAAAATTACGAGATAGCTGAACGTTATGAGGGAACGTTAAAGCGATCAAGATGATTGGGATGACAAAAGCATTCCCACAGTTCTAGCATTCATCGGCTGCAAAACCAGGGATGTTCAAAAACTTAAAAGCATTCTTCGCCAAAAAAGGAGACTTCAGCCTGTCAGGGAAAAAATAGCTTCAGTCAGCTTTTTCTCCTCAGCAGGATCCCATAGATCAGGAACTTTGTTAGGGTAATAAGCAACACTTATCACCAACTCCCCTGAAAGCCCCAAAAACATTTATTCTCCCTGAAAGCCCCAAAAACATTTATTCTGGGAACTCAATGTTCGCTTCGAAATTCTTCATAAATAGAGACACTATGCTACTATCTGGATGGCTAAAGTAGCCTGTTGCTATTCATTAGCTTGATTCTCTGTGGTGGAGGAGAGTGCGGGAGTGCAAGATAGTATATCTCTGGGGTTTCCGAGCGCCTATTTACAGCGCAATCATGCTGAACCCATTCGTGTTGGAGTCATCGGGGTTGGCAACATGGGGCAGCACCATACTCGCGTTCTCAGCATGCTGAAGGATGTTGAGCTAGTGGGAGTCGCCGATATCAATGTCGAACGGGGAATTGATACCGCCAGCAAATACCGGGTTCGCTTTTTTGAAGACTACCGCGATTTGTTACAGCTTGTCGATGCAGTTTGTGTTGCCGTACCAACAAAACTGCACTACTCAGTGGGCATGACCTGTCTTCAGGCAGGGGTTCACGTCCTGATTGAAAAACCCATTGCCGCCAGTATTTCCGAAGCGGAGTCCTTAGTTAATGCTGCGGCTGAATCACAATGTATCTTACAGGTCGGGCACATTGAGCGGTTTAATCCTGCCTTCCAGGAGCTCAGCAAAGTCCTTAAAACAGAGGAACTGCTGGCGCTGGAAGCCCATCGCATGAGTCCCTATTCGGATCGGGCAAATGATGTTTCGGTCGTCCTGGATTTGATGATCCATGATATTGACCTGCTCCTGGAATTAGCCGCTTCTCCCGTGGTCAGGCTGACGGCCAGCGGTAGCCGAGCCTCGGATTCTGGCTATTTAGATTATGTGACAGCGACGCTGGGCTTTGCCAACGGTATTGTGGCAACCCTGACCTCCAGCAAGGTCACTCATCGCAAGATTCGACGGATTGCAGCCCACTGCAAAAATTCGCTGACCGAAGCAGACTTTCTCAATAACGAGATTCTGATCCATCGGCAAACCACAGCGAATTATATGACTGACTATGGTCAGGTGCTTTACCGGCAGGATGGTTTAATTGAAAAGGTCTACACCAGCAATATTGAACCGCTGCATGCCGAGTTGGAGCATTTTGTGACTTGTGTGCGGGGGGGGAATCAACCCTCAGTAGGGGGTGAGCAAGCACTTAAGGCCCTGAGACTGGCAAGCGTGATTGAGCAGATGGCTCTGGATGGTCAGGTCTGGCAGGCGCAGGATCTTAAAGTGAATGGACATTCCCCTGTAGCGGTTTAATTGCCCCTACTGGTTTGAAGAATACTAGAAGCCGCAAGAAAGGATGGCTGTAACTTATAGCGCTGCTGACAGTTCGTTGTTGCTCCTTCATTCTTTCTGAGGCAGGGTGACAGTAACCGCTGTCCCGGCATTGGGCATACTCTCAATGTGAATTTGCCCCTGATGGTTTTCCACGATCGCTTGCGCAATCGCCAACCCAAGTCCTGAACCAGTTCCTGAGGTTTGGCTACGGGACGAATCAACCCGGTAGAAGCGATCGAACAGTTTCGATAAGGCTTCGGATGGAATGCCAATTCCGGTATCGCTAACTGTAATTTGGAGAGAATGACTGCTCTGTCGTTTAACCTGCTTGAGCCCAACGTTGACCTGCCCTCCAGTTGGGGTGTACTGAACCGCGTTGCCAATCAGGTTAGTAAAGAGACGGGCAAGCTGGTCGCGATCGGCGTAGAGAGTTGCCCAGGTGCCGGGGAGTGTATCTGGGGCAACGGTGAGGGTGGAGGGGACCGATGAAGCGGTGGATTGTGGGGAGGAAACCGAAGTTGCTGGCGGTTTCAGGGCAGGTTCTTCCAGGTGTAAAGAGAGCTGGATGCCTTTTTCGGTAGCGACGGTCTGTTGCTCCTCGCATACCTCTTTTAGCAGTCCATCTACCGCCACCATTGACCGTTGCAATTGAACCATGCCGCTGTCCTGTCTGGCCAGAAAGAGGAGATCATCAACCAATCGCCCCAAACGCCGCGTCAATCGTTCCACCACTTTCAGATGCTGTTGCTGCGTTTGTGGTTGGGGATCTGGGTCTGCCAGGGCAACCTGAACATTGGTTTGAATAATGGCGATTGGACTTCTGAGTTCATGGGAGGCATCGGCAGTAAACTGCTTCAACCGCTGGTAAGACTCCCGCACCGGTTCCATCGCCAGTCCTGATAAAAACCAGCCGATCGCCCCTACAGCAGCAATGATCAGGGCAGTCCAGAGAATCAAGTCAAAAAACAACTGCCGGGTTGGTTTCGTCACCTCAAACCAGGGATGGCTCACCCTGAGATAGCCGAGAACCTGCCGCCCAATTTCGATGCGATGGGTAACCTGGCGAAGAATGAGCGGTTCTCCCGCTTCCCTCAGCGATTTGACCGTTTCACCACTGCTGGTAGGGTTCAGCGGAATATCAAGCGGCTCAGCAAAGGTAGACCATAAAAGCTCCCCAGTTGGGCTATACCATTCCAGGTCGATGTGGTCATCCTCATCTGTCGCAGCACTAGCCCGAAAACTTGCCTCTATATTCACGCGCAGGGGACTGCCCTCCAGGTGAGAATTGGTGGATTCAATCACCAGCGATCGCCCCACCACCTCGACCACATGGTTCAGCGTGTCATCGATCCGCTCAATCAAAGTTCCCCGCACGTACAGGTAAAACCCGCTGGCAAACAGTAACAGCAATACTGCCGTTACTGTGGTGTACCAGAGTGCAAGCCGCCGACGGGTGGTTTGAAACATCAGAAAATTGGGGAAGGAAGAAGCAAGCAAGAAACCAGGGGCCAGGAGTCAGAAAGGAAAAGAAGAAAGAGAAAAACCGGGAGCTAAAAGCCAACAGCTAACAGCCCAAAAAACTCAAACCCCAAAACCCAAAACTCATCCACTCACTGAAGCAGGTGCGACCATGGATATAGTTACTTATGAACCACAACTGGAGTGCCAATTCTTGCCCAGTAGAATAGCCAGCGGGCATGATTCACTGCCACATTGACACAACCGTGGCTAACAGGGGTACCAAAGCGGCGGTGCCAGTAGGCTCCGTGGATAGCGTAATTGCCGGAGTAATACATTGTGTAGGGAACGTCGGAAATGTCATAATCATCCCCCTGCATACGGGCATAACGGTGCCGGGTCTGGATCGAGAAGGATCCGGTGGGGGTGGGGGTAGACGATTTGCCTGTGGAAATCAGAACTGCATAGACCGGCGATGCCCCTTCCCAGGCAATCAAACGCTGACGGGGCAAGTCAATTTGAATCCAGCGCTGGTTCGATTGTTGCAAATCCTGAATGACTTTCGCCAGTTGGCTGGGCTTAGCTGTGAGTTGGGGACTTTGGGCAAAAGTGCTAGAAAAACCGAAAACAGATAGCAATGCGATCGCCAGAGTAACCAGAGCAATTTTGCTTTTATACCGTTTGCTGGATTTTATTGAGTGTTGCATACC
>JAIMBL010000208.1 GCA_023511615.1 Leptolyngbyaceae cyanobacterium HOT.MB2.61 | reverse complement strand
GCACTTTAGCAGACTTGATCCCGCTTGAAAACTAGGCACAGTAAACCTTTGCTGCTTTTTTCAGCAAGCCCTACTTAACAAACCGGTTATTCTGACGTTACTTTTTGTCCTTAAATTCGAACTTCATGACTGATTCAATTCCTCAAAACACCTCAATAGCAGAACCCAATCCTCAGTTTATGCGTGAAGCGATCGCCCTTTCTTTGCAGAGTGTGCGATCTGGACAAGGGGGTCCTTTTGGAGCTGTGATTGTCAAAGATGGGGTAATCATTGCCACTGGAAACAATCAGGTGACTTCCACCAATGACCCAACGGCCCATGCGGAGGTGGTTGCTATTCGCAGTGCCTGTAAAACTTTGAATACTTTTCAATTAAAGGGCTGCGAGATTTATACAAGCTGTGAGCCATGTCCTATGTGTTTAGGGGCGATCTACTGGGCAAGACCTGATCGCGTCTACTATGGAAATACAAAAGTGGAAGCGGCTGAGATTGGCTTTGATGACCAGTTCATTTACGATGAACTGGAATTGCCTCTGAGCGAACGCAAGTTACCCATGATCCAGTTATTGTCAGAGGAAGCAATTGTAGCGTTTCAGGAATGGGCCGCCAAACTGGACAAAATCGAGTACTGAGCTTAAGGCGATATGCAAATCATGGGAAGGGAGTAGGAAATTATGCCGGTGGATGTTTCCCGGTTTTTGCAAGCCTGTAATCCCAGCCGTACTCTGGCTTTTGGCGATCCGAATGACCGTCAGTTTTATATTGACTTTGCGCCTGTGCGGGGCAGCAATATCATCCGTGAATTAAAGCGAACCATTACGCTGCTGCCCAATGAGCGCACCTGTCAGTTGTTTACGGGGCACGTAGGTTGTGGTAAGTCTACCGAGCTCCTGCGGCTCAAAGCAGAACTGGAAGAGCAGGATTTCCATGTCGTCTACTTTGAGTCCAGCGAGTTTCTCGACATGTCCGATGTAGATGTGACGGATATTTTGATGGCGATCGCCTACCAGGTAAGCGAAAAGCTGGAAGCCGAAAACATCCGGCTGAAGCCCAATTACTTCGTCAACCTGTTCCGGGAAGTGGGGGACATTCTGCAAACAGACATTGAAATTTCTCAAATCGACTTCTCTGTTGGCATTAGCAAAATCACGGCCAGAACCAAAGACAGTCCCAAAATGCGGAACTTGCTGCGGCAATACATGGAGCCCCGCACCAGCAGCATCTTGAAATCAATTAACGAAGAACTCCTGGGACAGGCCAACATGCAATTGAAACAGCGGGGTAAGACCGGGTTAGTCGTGATTATTGACAATCTGGATCGGGTGGATGCGCGACAACTTCCCTCTGGACGAACCCAGCCAGAATATCTCTTCATTGACCGGGGAGAACAATTGTCAAAACTAAACTGCCATGTGGTCTATACTATTCCTCTGGCGCTCAGTTTCTCCAACGAAACGGACACATTGAAACAGCGGTTTGGCGGCGGGCTTGCCTTGAAGGTGTTGCCAATGGTGCCTGTCCGCCGTCGAGATAACTCTCTTTTTGAAGAGGGTGTCGTCCTGCTAAAACAGATGGTGATGGTACGGGCCTTTCCCAGCATTCCACAGGAACAGCGTCTCGACCCAGTGGCTGCCATTTTTGCCCATCCTGAACTGCTGGATCGCCTCTGCCTGGTCAGTGGTGGACATGTGCGAAATCTGCTGGGATTAGTCTGTGACTGTATCCGGCAGAGCGATCCACCCTTTTCTGAAGCAGACGTGGAGCAGGTCATCCGGGGACAGCGGGATAACCTGGCTCGCCCCATTGACGATCACGAGTGGGAACTGATTCTGCAAGTGGTTAAGAATCAGACTGTGAAGGGCGATCGCGAGTACCAGACCCTCCTCCGCAGCATGTTCATCTTTGAATATCAAGACGTGCAGGGAAGCTGGTACGGGATTAATCCTCTCCTGGCTGAAACCTGGAAATATCAGCAGGGGAGCCGGGGAAGTGGTTAGGGGTCAGTTGTTTAGTTGTTGGTTGTTAGTTGTTAGAGAGGGGTGAGGTGGCAGGTGACAGGTGACAGGCAACAGGTAACAGGCAGAGCTAACTCAGAACTCCCCCCTCCCCCCTCCTTACTTCTCCAGGATTTCCAAAACGGCTTTGGGGGTTAGCTGGTCTTTAAACCAGACAATTCTGGCTGGAGCATCACTCACTCGAACTCCGGCTTTTTCCAGGTTGAGCCGCTCGGAGATTGCCAGGATCAGGTCATCTCGCTGGGCCTGCCGTACCTGAGAAAACTTCTTTTTCAGATATTCGGGACGCCAGTAGCCAACAATTTCGAGTAGAAAGGTGCGTCCGTCCGGATGAACCAGGCGAAAGTCGGGAATCATGACGCTGCCGGGGATGGGGATGAGATCCACTTCTCGCTCCAGTTGCCATTCGGTTTTGGTTTTTGTCCAGCGATCGCAAAATCCTTCCTCAAGCATGCTGTCGTAGGTTTTGCCGGGAGGGTAGTGGGTAACCAGTCCGCAGTTGGAGTCAAGGGTAAAACGTCCAGAACGACTCTTGCCGGAGTAGCTATCTTTTAGTTGAAGGGTGGCTGTCAGATGCCACCGGGTGACGTGTAGCAGGGCGGGGAGTAGCATTGCCAGTTTCAAGCCGTAATGGGTATTCGGCTTAAACAGACTGGTGGGGCCATCAATTGTGAGGGTAAAGCCATGGTCGGCATCGCCCTCGATATAGGTCATCAGACCAAACAACTTCAGGTAACGGAACAACAGCTTGTATTCACCAGGGTCGTTGCGGTGGGCGTTGAGGGTGACATGGCTGGCGCGGTAAAACACCCCCTGCACCTGAGCCAGGTTATAGCGGTGCAGCAGTGCCTCTGGGGTAGGAGCTTCAAAATAGGTTAGAATTTGCTGATCGGGCAGGTCGGCGTACAAGCCTTTGCGAACCTGATCTGGAAGTATTTCCCTATCCAACTCCTGGGTGAGAACCTCTGCCAGACGTTGGAGGGTTGCCTGGGCTGCCTGGGAACTGGGAGCAGCTTGAGCCGAAAGTTCAAAGATTCGCCGCCTCAAAGTTGGTGGGTCGAGGGGGCTGATGGTTTCGAAGCGGCTGAAGGCATCGCTGTTTAGAAGATGGGCCAGGCCCCGTTTGATGCGGTAGTCTATACTTTCCCCTTCCAGTTCCTGAAGCTGGCGGTTCAACTCGGCCCGATCGCCCCCCTGCGCCTGCCGGAACAGATCAATCAATCCTGCTGCCATTTCTAAATTGGGCCGATTTAACGGCAACCGCTTCGGAATGACTTCTTCTCCACTGTAGCGATGGAGCAGTAAGTCAGTGGGGAGCATGGCAAGGGGAGAAAGGTGAGATGCTAGTTGCTGGTTGTTGGTTGTTAGAAAGGAGTGAGAAGGGAGGGGTGATGGAGTGATGGAGATTTCCCTCATTATAAATCGGGTTTACGGATGACCCGCAGGAATTTTACGATCTGTCCTGTGACTTCCAGACTAACCAGGTAGCGATCGAGGGTGAAGCGGTAGTAAATTTCGCTGGAACCAAGTTGACGAAATTCTGGTAGTTCTTGAAGTTGGGTGGTTTGATAGAAATCCTCAAAAACAAACTGCTGAATTTGCCTTCTGACAGCAGGTTCCAGCCGCTTTATATCTAACAAAAAGGAGCGTTCGTAGCGAACTTCGTACTTGAAAGTCGCCTGCATTTTTCGGATGGAAGATTGCCTGATTACTTGCATAAAAAGTTAAGAGAACTACATCAGTAATAAAAATTGCAATGCTTCCTCAAGAGTGAAGGTATCGCCAGGGTTCCGCGATCGCTTTGAAGCCTGAATTGCGCGCTGCATGTAGAGGTCATAGCAGAGCTCTGCCAAAACCTCCCACATATCTGCCAGTTCCTCATCCGATAGCTGGTCTATTAACAGATGTAACCGATTCCTGAAAAGCTCCATACGCCATCTAATATCGCTCTATGCAGGTGGGTGAGGACGTTGACATTCGAGAGGGAGTGGGGGCTTCGCCCCCAGCCAGGGATTCCACCCCTGCACCCTGTCCTAACCACAATAACTACCCCTATAAAACCGCTTCAAGTTACAGGATCGACCGAAAACCACCATCCTAAGGGCTCAACAGGCATTAGCCTGCCGTCCTATCTAGAGTTCCCCCAAGGGATAGAAAGTTACCCCCACTTGATTGATAAATTTGGCAAACAGTTGAGCCAACCGGACGGTGAAACCTTTGCAACTCAGCAGATAAGCTTTATCCTCTCTGTTCCGGTTCAGCAATTTTTATGCCTCCGCATTGGTTCTTCCGGCTTGCCGGTGAAAGAGTAGCGTAAGCTGCTCTTTCACCGGCAAGCAAAATCCCTGGAATATTGATTTTGTTTCGGTAATAAGTGACGCTTATCACTAAACTTCCAGGAGAGCCACCGCATCTGACTTAAGGTTTTGGAGAAAGGCACCTCATCTGATTTATTGCAAGCTGGCGACTCAACTCCAAAATTCATCCAGGTTTACTTCCGCCAACTCCTGCTGTACCTCCTGAAAGTAAGTACTTTCGGTCAACATTGCCACTTCTTTTTCGCGTTTTTTCTGATCAATCTCAATTTTTAATTCTTCTAATTGCCGTCTCAGTTCATCTTCGCGGCGCTTGCGATCAGTAATGTCCTGTACAATTCCCTCGTAGTATAACAGGTGTCCGGTGTTGTCTCGAACAGCGCGTGTGTCTTCCTGAATCCAAATAATGTTGCCATCTCTCTGATAAACGCGATACTCTAAACCTTTGGTTTGAGCATGCTCGTCTAATTGGCGTTGAAACTCCAGTTGGTCTGCTGGATCAACATAGATTTGAGTCTTAATGTCTGTGATGGTATGGAGCATTTCCTGCGGGCAATCGTAGCCGTAGATCTTTGCCATAGCTGGATTGACGCTGATAAATTGTCCTTCTGGGCTGGATTGGACAATCCCTTCCAGAGCGTTTTCAAAAATACTGCGGTAGTTTCCTTCAGCAATTCGTAAAGCTTCCTCAGCGCGTTTGCGATCGCTAATATCTCGCACAATGATCAGCACTTCATCCTCACCCGTGACCACAACTCGCACCTCTTCATCGATCACCTGACCATTAATCACCAGTTGTTGCTTATAGATCTGCAATTTGCCGGTGTCCAGGGCTTGCGCGATCGCCGCCATGCGTTGTTGTGCCTGGGCAGCGGGCAGGGAGTCCTGGACAGTTGAGTTGGCGATCGAACTGGTGCCGCCAGAGAACAGCTTGAGGCGATTGGCACCAACGGCATCTCCCAGATACTTGCCCTGCCGATTTACCCGTAACAATAAGTCGGGCATCGCATCGATCAGGGCACGATTCGTTGCCTCACTCTGGCGCAGGGCATTAAAGGAGTCCTTCAATTGCCTGGTCATGCCATTAAAGGAATTTGCCAGGGTGTCAATTTCGGTAATGGTACTGGGTTCCACCTGCTGATTGAGATTGCCCTGAGCTAGTTGGTCAGATGCCTGAGAGACACGCAGAATCGGATGAGTAATCCAACGGGCGGTGAGAATGCCGATCGCGATCGCCACCCCCAATGCCCCTAAACTTAGAAGCACCGTATTCCGGGTACTAGCTTTGATTTGTGCCATAAAATCTGCTTCCGGGACAACTACAACAGTGAGCCAGTTAAGACCGTAGTCATCCCGCAATGGAGACACTTCCAGAAAATAGCGTTGACTGTCTAACCGAAAGTCCATCTGGGTTGCCTTTTGGAGGTTATGCAAACCCGGATGATGGGCATTCAGATACGCCATACTCTGGTGCATGATGGGATTACTGCTTTCCTGTGCGTTCAGTCGCTTCTGCTCCTTACCTGTACCAGTAGTTAAGGGTTGGTTTGTGAGGGATGTCGCAATCAATTCACCGGATGGCTCGATCAAAAATACCTGTCCAGACTGACCAACCTGTAGCGTTTGTAAAAAGCCACGAATTTGATCTAACCCCATCTGACAGGTAAGCACACCCAGTAAGTTTCCTCGACTGTCGTAGTACGGAGAACTGGCATTGATTTGCAACGACCCGCAGCCAAAGTTGATATACACGTCACTCCAGGCGGCGCGATTGTGCTTGAGAGCAGCTTTGTAAAGCGGACGCTGACGCACATCATAGTTGGGAGTCTTTCTGGCAATTGCGATCGGATTCCCATTCTTGTCGAGTTTATAGTAAATTAAATCGCCAGTTCCCGGTTTGAGTTGCTGAGCCAGTTGAGGCTGTTCGGAGCCAACTGAACGGTTCACCCAACCAACCCGCAGATATTGACCTTTCTCGTTCGCCAAGCCTATATGGCCGATCGATTGAAAGCGGAGAACCTGTTTCCAGAGATAGCTCCTGGCACCCTCAAGGTCATTAAAATTCAACACTCCCAACCGAGCGGCATCTTCATTAATCTGATTTACCAGATGCGGAGTTTCTAAGTAAAGTTGAACTCGTTCATTAACTCTAGAACTGATTTCGTGCTGGAGTTGACTCACCAGATCATTCACAGTCCGTTGACCATTGCGTAGGGAGAGATAGCCTATCAGTCCAACGGCGGTGACGATTTGGAGGACGAAGGGTACCACCAGAGTAGTGCGGAGGCGAAATTTATGGCGTGCTTTGTTCACAGCCTTACCAATCATTAATCCCATCTCCCCCAGCGATCCATGCTGGTAAATCCCGTTCTGGTTTCGCCACGTTAAATAAATGCAAACCAAAATCTCTTGACAGGTCTTCGCAAACTTTAATGCCGCGAATGCTATTGCCTTTCGCATCCAGCGGTGGCGAAAAGGTACCAATGCCCAACTTGCCGGGGACGACCGCGGTAATACCACCGCCCACACCACTCTTGGCAGGCATGCCGACTCGGTAACACCACTCGCCCGATGCATCGTACATGCCACAGGTGAGCATCACGCTGATCACATCCTGCACATACTGTTCAGCGATCGCCCGTTCCTTAGTCACCGGATTCACGCCCCCATTTGCTAGCGTTGCCGACAGCATTGCCAGATCTTTTGCATTTACCAGAATGGAACATTGCTGAAAATACAGATCCAACGTTTCATCAATCTTGTCACTGACCATACCGAAATTGAGCATTAAATATGCCATCGCCCGGTTGCGATAGCCCGTTGCCTTCTCCGACAAAAAGACGGGCAGGTTAATGTCGTGATCCCGACCGGTGAAGCGTTTGAACATCTCCAGCACTCGTTTCAGGCGTTCGGTGCCGTTTTTGCCTTTAATTAAGTCAGTTGTGGCGATCGCTCCTGCATTCACCATCGGATTATAGGGGCGGTTGGTGGCTTCATCCAGCACGATGGAGTTAAAGGCTTCCCCTGTCGGTTCCACACTCACCTTGCTATTCACATATTCTCGTCCGTGATCCTCCAACGCCAGACCAAACACAAAAGCTTTGGAAATCGACTGAATCGTAAACAACTTGTCGCAATCGCCCACTTCAAATACCTGTCCATCCCGTGTCACCACACAAATCCCAAACCATTCCGGTTTTGCCAGCGCCAGTTCGGGAATGTAATCGGCAACGGCTCCCTCATTGACAGATCGATACTTAGCGTAAAGGTCATTTAGATAATTGCGAAAAGGGGATGTAACTGCTGTAATGGAACTGGCAAGGGACTGCAAATCTCCTAAGTTTGACATGATGTTTACCCCTCAATAATTTGCTGTGCAACTTTGCGGAACTCCTGACTTACCGGATGTTCTGGATATTTCACGCAAAACACCCCCTCACTGGCAAGCTGCACCACTTCTTCTGAGAGGGGAAACACTCCCGCCACTGTCTCGTTGTAGGTTTCCTCCACTTTCTGTTTCAGGGCATCCAAGTTTAACTTGCTGTGGGCCTTGTTGATTGCCAATAGCATTCTGCGAACTTTCAATTGCCGTGCCACGTCTACGGTCACCGCTGTACCCTGATAATCCTGCTTATCAGGACGCAAAATCAGAATCAGGATGTGGGAGATGGCGATCGATAGAAAGGTATCCTTCGATAAGCCAGGATGGGTATCAATGAACAAATAATCCAATTGCAACCCTTTAACCAGATTGCGAAACCCATCATTCATCAACCTGACATCGTAGCCGTCCTTCAAAATTTTGGCGATGTCATCCGCTTTCACACTGGAAGGCACCAGAAACAGCTTACCTGTCCCATCTATGCCCACATTGGCACTGACATCATAGGCTGCATCCTCAATTGAGCTTTCACCCCACAAGTAATTGTTCAAAGTTGTGCCTATCTGCTCTGGCTCTAGACAAAACAAATTATGAATCCCCGGAGAGGGGACGTCTGTATCAACCACGCCCACCCGGTTGCCCAGGGCAGCCACTGTAGTTGACAGGTTAGCAGCAAAGTTGGACTTGCCTGTACCGCCCCGGTACGAGTGGATGGAAATGACTTTAGGCATGTTTAATGTCTAGTGGGAGTTTTCTAAAAGACGTACCAGATAAACCTTGATAACAACAAAAACTCTA
Organism: Leptolyngbyaceae cyanobacterium HOT.MB2.61; assembly: GCA_023511615.1. Lineage (GTDB taxonomy): Bacteria > Cyanobacteriota > Cyanobacteriia > Leptolyngbyales > Leptolyngbyaceae > Leptothermofonsia. Next base: position 178 of record JAIMBL010000208.1, on the reverse strand, counting down.
GATTCTTTAATAAGCAACTATTTCAAGGGATAAAGAGTATTGTTTGTTACAGATTTATTCAGCTTTCACCTCCAATCTCCTGGGTGCTTTCGGTCGAGCTAAGTAGGTAGACATCATTAAAACAAGGGGAGTGGGGGCGTTGCCCCCAGGCAAGGGGTTTCACCCCCTCTACCTCCAA
>JAIMBL010000207.1 GCA_023511615.1 Leptolyngbyaceae cyanobacterium HOT.MB2.61 | reverse complement strand
GGCATGGGGTTTCACCCCCTCTACCCCCAAACCTATCTTTAATTTAATTGCACCCAGCTACTTAATGCTGTGAGCTCTCTTCACGTTTCAACGTTTTATTTCAAAATCTGCCTCGAAAGTATTTTCTTTGCTAAGTTGACTGTACTTTTAGACAGGGGGCTTAAGTATGAACGCCTCGACTCCTTCCGTCTCAACTATTAATCAGTTTGATCTGGAACAAATTGAAGTTCCTCAACCGGAACCGATTCTTGGCTATTTTGTAACCAGCACTGCCCCAATTAATGTGGAGGAAAAAGAGCCCGATCCACCAGCTGAACCAGTTAAGAAGAAGATTCGAAAAATTGCTCAATTCCTGGTAGAGAGCAATGATCCAGAAATTGTTATTGCCATCCACGGCTACGGTACAGAACGAGCCGATGCCAAAGCCCGGTACGAAAAAATTCTTAAATACGCTGCTGAGATCTGTAAATCAAGATCCCATGTTTTCTTAGGTTACCTTTGGCCTTCTGAAAAACCAACAGGCGATCGCTCCATTAGTGATTCTGATGGTCTAGGTCAAAGTAAGATTGGAAGTGCCTGGAACGCTCTGCCAAAACTATTAAGCATCATCTTTGTGGGAGGAATCTTAGTTTCGTTCTTAACAACTGTACTGCTATTTTTCTTACAATCTTCAAATCAGTTACTGATACCAATCCTGATCATTGCTGTCATTTTATTTTCACTTATACTGACGCTTATCTTCCTTAGACTCGCGACTTATTTTCGAGATCACTATCGAGCGACTAACTTTGGAGTACTAGACCTGGTCGAGTTGATCCGGCAGATAGATCAGGCTGTTTATGAAATCTACCTGGTCACCAGCCTGGAATTTGATGATATCCAAGAAGAATTATCAGCAGAAGGTCATTTTAGTAAAACTGAATGGGAGAGAAAAGATTGGCAAGAAAAGCTTGCCATTTGGGACAGAATTAGCGATCTGAAGAAGGTCGAAATTCATCAGAAGCAAGGCGACAATATCGCTCTTAAAATTAAACGGATTAACTTAAATTTTATTGGCCATAGCATGGGTTGTTTCATCGTAACCAATACAATTCGTATTCTTTCTGATGTTTTTGATCAGTTGGCTATTGCAAAGGTACCTACCTCGGAAATTGGTCAGGTATTTTGTCTGGATCGGTTAATTTTAATTGCACCGGACATTCCTGTAGAAGCGATCATGTCCAGGCGGGCAAATTTCTTACAATCTTCTTTACGTCGTTGCAAAGAAGCCTATGTGTTTAGCAACGAAGCCGATCTGGCAGTCAGACTTGCTTCAACCGCGGCGAATTATTTCAGCTTTCCGGCTAAAACTCGTCTCCGTGGTTACCGTCTAGGAAATATCAGTGTGAAACGATTTACGAATCAAAACGATCATCGAAATCAACAGCTTGAAGAGAACCAATATGGCATTGTTAACCGCAGCGAAGATGCAGCAATGGAGTCACCCTACGACTATCTTGAAATTCGAGCATCAGCCAGTGATCACGCAAATTTAGATGACATTACAAAACGCGAAGATATCCGAAAAGAAGCAGGAGGCATTCCAGTTTCAGATTTATTCACCTATTTTGACTGTACCGATTACGTTGATTATGAAGGAGATGCTGTTGAATACGAAAAAGACCCCGCTTTAATTGAGGCAACCAGCAAGCAAAGAGGAATTGTGAGTTATGCTCTCCGAAAATCGGCTTTAAGTTTTTGGGATTATTCTATTCTTGGCTTTTCCTATTTCTTTGGTTGGTTCAGGTTTATTTTTAGCTGGTTCAGAATTCAGTTTGTTTTTGATTGGTTGGCATCTCGTTTTAGCTGGCTGAGGTTCATTAATGTTCATGGCGGGTTTTTCAATGGGATCTACAGCCAGCAAGCTATCTACAAACTTGCTTTTCTAGGGTTCAAAAATTTTTTGAGGACATTGGATGTGGAAGGAAAACTTGGAGAAACTCCCTACGACGAGCTTTCTACTGAAACCAGAGAATACTTGTTAAACAACCTTTCAAACCAGTGCCAAAAAAGGGGCATCCAGGTTATTCTATCTCCTGCTCGCTATGAAAAAGATGTTTTGATGAAAAGTTAAATTGATTGACAAATAGTTAAAGTATGCACCGACTTGGTGGAATGCTGTGATCGGGCTGAATTAAAACAATCTCACCTTCATCCACGACAACACCCAGCGCCAACACTTCAGACATAAAGTTGGCAATTTGCTGGGGTGGAAAGTTGGTCACAGCCAGCACCTGTTTGCCAATCAATTCCTCTAATGTATAGAACTTCATAATTTGAGCACTCGATCTTTTGACGCCATATTTTCCAAAGTCAATCCAAAGTTTGTAGGCCGGTTTTCTAGCTTCAGGAACAACCTCTGCTTGAACAACTTTTCCTACCCGGATTTCAACCTTTTCGAAATCTTCGTAAGTGATTAGTAGGTAGGATTGGATTTAGATTCATTTGCCCAATAGCTTTACCAGACCAATACCGCTAAAGTACAGGGCCACAATCGCCCCTCCCAGTAAACTTTGAGTCAGTGGATCCGTGGATGGAGTTAGAACGGCTCCAACCACCGCAGCCCCAATCAGGATAAAGCGCCAGCCAGCCACCATTTGTTTGGAGGAAACAATGCCCAGCAAGCCCAGCAGCGCCTGAATAATGGGAACCTGAAAGGCCAGCCCAGTGCTGAACATGAGCAACAGAACAAATTCAAAGTAGCGATCGATAGACCAGAGTTGCTCGACCACATCTGCCCCATAGGAAATAAAGAACTTCAGTGCAGCCGGAATCAGAGCCACATAGGCAAATACCAGCCCCGCAATGAATAAGATGCTGGAGCCAAACACAATCGGCCCCAACAACCGCCGTTCTTTGCGTGTTAAACCAGGCAGAACAAAGGCAATAATCTGGTACAAAATCACTGGACTGGCTACCAGAATCCCACTATAGGCCGCCACTTTTAGAGAAACAAAAAAGTATTCCCCTGGGGCAAGCTGGAGAAACTTAACCGGGCCTGCGGGCACTTGCAGCAGTTGCACAATGTGCTTGACGACAGTAAAACAGCCAACAATACCAACCCCAACCGCAATCAACGCGTAGAAAATCCGCTGTCGCAGCTCTTCCAGATGGTCAAACAGCGACATTTCCACGTCATCGGGTAGTTCGTCTTCATCAATCAGTGCAGATGAAGAGGTAAAAGGTGCATCATGAGAGGCTGGACTGGCTGAGTCAGCGCCCAATTCCTGGTCAGATGGAGTTTCTAGTTCCGGGGAGGCGGTCATTGGTTGGGCTTCCGAGTCATCTGTCACTTATTGTATGGCAGCGAACTCATCAATCGTGTAAATCCGCTTCCCAAACAGAGATATAGATGCGATCTTTCTCATTGCGTTGAATAACGCCCTTTAAGTTGCCTTTTGAGAAGGAATATTCATTCGACTGCCGCTGATAAACTCGCTGCAACTCATCGAGAGCTTCGGGAGCGCTGCCGCCCATCATGCCATTGAGGGCAACCTTCATTTGCATCAAGTCAACGGACTGGGCAAACGATGCTTCCGTCTGCCGGACTTTTCCACTGGAAATGTCGTAAATATAGGCCAGCGTCACGGCGTCTGGAACCAGGTCATATTGAGCGGTACGGGTATTTTTCCAGTAGCCTTTGTTTTCCTGGGTGGGTTCTCCCAGAACTGCCTTAATTTCGCTTTCCGAACTGCCAGTCGGGAACCCAGGAATAGTGACATTCACGCCCCCATCCGATTCAGGTTCTGGCAATTCGGAGGGTTTCGGTTCTGGCGACTCCTGAGCAGTGGGTGTTGTCGGTTTGGGCGAAGGGCTGGGAGAGGGAGATGGGCTGGGACGAGGTTTGGGCGACTCAGCAACGGATGGAGAGGGGGATGGTTTGGGTTCTTCAACTTCAACGATGGTTTCCGGCGCCTTCATCGACCTGAACCAGAATGCCCCCAAAGTGACCCCAGTCAGGGTCAGAACAGAGAGGCCGAACAGAATCAAAAGTGGGTGGAACCCACCAGAGCGACGCGGGATTTGGGGAGCAACGGTGGGTTGAACAGCGGTATATTCATTGGGAGTAGTGTATTCGTTTGGAGCGGAAGGCGGCCAGGGGGCTGGTTGACGGGGAGCGACGGGGAGAGTGGCCTCAGCTGAAGGTGGGGGAGGGTTTGTCGGGAGGGGTAACGGGGAGAGGAGCGAACTTCGGCTGGAGGAGCCGTCGGGGAGAAGTGACAGCCATTCATCAATGCTGGCGGGACGATGCCGAATTTCGATCGCCATCCCCCGCAGCACTGCCTGATTCACGGCAGCACTCAGTTCAGGTCGGATATGGCGAGGTTCTGGCATGGGCTGGCGATCGCGCAGGATCGAGGCCACCGGCACCTCAGCAGTCAAAAGGCTGTAAAGGGTTGCCGCCAGTCCGTACACATCCGTTGCGGGAGTGCGTTTCTCCTTCGCCATGTATTGTTCAATGGGCGCATAACCGGAAGAAATCAGATTGGTGTGGGTCTGGGTAGAGCCCGGTGTAAATTCGCGGGCAATCCCAAAGTCAATCAGCACCACCTGATCCGTGCCCTGGCGCAGAATGATGTTTTGCGGCTTTACATCCCGGTGCAGTAAACCATTCCGATGCACAACTTTGAGGGCATTAGCAATCTGCCGAATGTAGTGAAGTGCTGTAGTTTCTGGCAAGGGGTGATTGGGAAAAACAACCTCTTCCAGAGTCGAACCAGGGATGTAATCCATTACCATGTAGGCCCGGCCCGCTTCAATGAAAAAGTCACTCACCCGAACAATGTTGGGGTGGACACACAGCGCCAACCGACGGGCCTCATCCTGAAACTTTCGCTGATAGTCGGCATAGTGGGGGTCATTCCGAAATGCCTCATTCGGAGTTTTGATCACCACCATCTGACCCAACAGATGATGGGTGGCTTTGAACGTGATCCCAAAGCCGCCCCGCCCTAACTCCTGATCCAGAGTGTACTTACCCCCCTGGAGTCTTGTGCCAATTAATACATCCATCGCCGATTCTAGCTTTGAGTTCAGTGTCTGGTTTGATCACTCATAACGCATAACGCATAACTGCCTAAAAGGGTAGGCCAAATCCGAAGTGGAATTGAGTCCCTCCTTCATTATTGATCCCCAGCTCGGTTCGAATGATGCCAATGGGAGAATTGAAGCGCAGACCAATTCCAGCGCCAAACCCACTGCCGGGTAAATCGCGGACTTCGCCGGGTTCTCCCGGCACACCATCCTGGGTGCCCAGACTGGAGCCAAAATCCGCAAAGACAACCCCACCAATAAATTTGTAAATGGGGAAGCGGTATTCGACCGAACCCTGGACATAGCTGCGACTGGTTGCCACCTCACCAAAATCGTATCCTCGGACAGAGTTTACTCCACCCAAAATGAAGGCGTTGTACGGAGGCAGATCGCCAAGGTAGGTGCCCCCCTGCAAATTGAAGGCCAAAACCTGGGGCTGGTCTCCCTTGAGCCCTTTGATGATATTGACCGGAAAATACTGGGAATAGTTGGCATCCAGTCGGTTTCCAAAAACGTGACCACGTCCAATCGGAAAATACTGTTGGGTGCTGAGGCTCAGAATAGACCCGCTGCTGGGGTTGACGGGATTATCTCGCTGGTCGCGAACCGCGTTAAAAGTGAGGGCGTAGAGATCGTCGATGCCACCGTCACTGAGGGTGAGGGGTCGCCCCTGAGAATCGGTAGCGAAGGTGTCTCCTTCGCGATCGCGAATGCTGACATTGGTGTAACTCAGTCCCAGCGTGCCCATCCAACCCGGACCGAGAGGCCTGCTGAGGTTTACTCCGCCGCCCAGTCTTCGTTCCCGAACACGGCTGCCATTCGGCAATCGGTAGGGGTCTTCAAAAACGCGAGAAAGCCCCTGCCGTCGAAACAAATCAACCCCATAACCGGGCGTGTTGGGGTCTGTATCCCGGTAAGGGCTCACAAAGCGGGCATCAAACTGAACATCCCGACTGCCCACCAAAACGCTGCCCGTTACCGTTTGAGCCAGTCCACCAAAGTTGCGGTCTTGATAACTGACACTGCCGAACACACCTAAGTCAGTGTTGTAACCTCCACCAAAGTTGAAGCCGCGCGACTTGCCTTCAGTCACGTTGTAAACGACCGTTGTTCTCCGGGCATCCCCTTCAAAACTGACACTGATGCTGTCAAAAATGCCCAACTCAGTCAGCCGTTTCAAATCTTCCCGCACAACGCTGTCCTGAAACACCTGCCCCGGCTGAAGCTTGATCTGCCGCCGGACAAAATCAATCTGGGTGCGGTGACGCAGAGGCTGACCCCTCTCATCAACTGTCTTCCCTTCCTTATTCACAAAGCGAACCTGTACATCGCCCACAGCCCCCTCAGCTACGGTCACAATTACCGTTCCATCACGAGTTGGTTCCAGGGTTAACACTCGTGCCAGGACATAGCCATTCTGGGCGTACCACTGGTTAATCCGCTGCACTGCCTGGGTCAACTCCGTGGGATTAATCGTCGCTCCCAATTGCGGCTTGAACAATTCCTCCGCAATGGTTTGAGTTAGGGCCTGAGCCCCCGAAAGCTGAATTGACTGAACCACGGTCGGCGTCACCTGGAAAACGACGCTAATGCCATTTGGATTGGGACGACTGGTGACATTGGCCGTTGCAAAAAAGCCTGTATCCAGAATTTCTGCCACATCCTGTTGAAGTTGGGCTTTGCTGGTCTGTCCACCGGGCTGAGTCTTGATCGTTTTGCGAACCACCTCTTGCAGTTCGGCATCGACTCCCTCGACGGCAACGCTCGTTGCGGTTACCACCAGATCGGGTGAGGTATCGGTAGACGGAGCCTTTGCCGGATTAGCAGGAGTTGCGGATGGTTTGCTGGGCGCGGGGGGTGGCTTACGAATTTCGGGAACCGTCACCCTGGGCGGAGGGGCCGCTGGTTGCTCTGGCATAACCCAGATCGGGTCGGATAGGGAAGAGGGCAGGGTATTTTCGGGAACCGATGAGACGCTGGCATCTGCTCCAGAGGGCGGCGAAGCGGTCGATTCTGGGCCAGCAACCTCTATGGTCTGATAGTTCTGGTCAAACCAGGCTGGCAGAGGGGAAGCATCCTGGGCAAAGACGCGATCGCCCCATAGCTCAAAAACCACCAGGGAAGGCGCGATCGCAGCCACAGGAAAAACGATAAACGCTGAAAAAAGCGTCAATGTCCGTTTTTTGGAAATGGTCAGAGAGGACTTCAAGGCAGGAAAGGAGCGAATTTACTGAGCGTTTCAAAGCGTCTTGGCTTGCAAAAAACCTGATGCACCAAAGCAGGCACACCCATTTTGCACATCTGCACAATAACTGCCGTTTTCTTTACAAAAGAATGCAAAACCCGACCCGCTGGCTAATTAGAACCCTGGAGTTAAACGATCAAGGTTTGCACGTTTGGAGTGTAGACGATATTTCGCAAATGCGCCACATTTAGCGGTTAATTTTTGAAAAAACTAATCTAACCACTATTCATAGAGATTTTCAGAGAAAGATTTGTCTCTATTTCAAAGTTGAAAAGTTTAGAGATGAGCTCCAGGTATGAAGCTCCGGCCTTGTTACTCCTGCGTAATCAACCCATCTCCTTCAATCCACAACTGCCGTCCCCGCCAGTAAACCCTGCGTCCAAAGGTTCCCTTGAGCCAGACCGCAAAGCTGAGCAGATCCCGGAAGGGTAATAGCCAGAGCCAGCGGCTTAGTTTAAGTGCTTTCAGGCTGGAAATAGCCACCAGGGCTTGCAGGTAACGGACAAGATAGGTGAGCAGTGTCAGTGCGATCGCCCATCCCGCAAACCCAGATAAGAGCAGCAACGGAATGCAATAGACCGTGCCGTAGCAAAATACCATCGCGTAGTACTGCGGTCCCCGATTGAAACGAATCGTTCTAGCCCAGCGAAGTTCTCGCTGAAAGACCTGCTCCACGCTTTCATTGCCCGTGTCTGAATCCAGCACAAGGGGAGAAAGCTCCACCCGGTAGCCTGCCTCTGCTGCCCGTTTGCCAATGTTATAGTCAGAGCCAATGCGGTTCAGGTGCAGACCACCGTAAGCTTCCAGGGTAGAGCGACGGGTGGCGATCGTGGCTCCTACTGCACAGCGCAACCCTCCGTCCATCGCACGGGCAATCAACAGGCTGGGAATAAAATCCACACAACGCCCCAAGGACGCCAGAGCCGATCCCATATTCTGTGGGTCATAGCCGATAAAAGCACAAGTTACCATCCCCACCTGCTCGTCTTCTAAGGGAGCGGTGACAATGCGGATGTAATCTGGCTGAACCCGGATATCGCTATCAGCAAAGATGATCACTTCATGCTTTGCCTGCTCCAGCAGATAACTCAGGTTACTGTCTTTGTAGTTAACGCCGCGTGGTTCCAGTCCAGCAAAAAGATGAACTTTGTCGGGATAGGTAACCACCAGGTCTTTTAACAGTGGAATGCAAGGATCTTGCGGGTCGGTGACGCCAAAGAGTACTTCGTAATTGGGATAGTTCTGGGTACAGAGGGAAGACCAGTTTTCCCAGGCTCCAGCATCAACCCCGCAGGCTGGAACGAGGAGAGAGACTGGGGGAAGGGGAAGAAGGGGAGAAGGGGGAGTTTTGAGTTTTGAGTTTTTAGTTTTCAGTTCTGACTCC
>JAIMBL010000206.1 GCA_023511615.1 Leptolyngbyaceae cyanobacterium HOT.MB2.61 | reverse complement strand
TAGAGTTACCGCTAGGACAGGTAAGCGGAGCAGTTGACATGATGCAATTGAGATAACTTCGTCTTTTCTATCCTTACCTCTTTAGGACTACCCTTTTTGAGAAGATCATGCTAAGCTGGGGGTAGTTTGGAAAATTATTTTCGGTTGTGTAATCCGTCCCATAGGCGTTTCTCCGAATTTAACTCTCCACAAAACATTGTTCGGAGAACTTTTATGTCGATTTATGTTGGAAATTTATCCTATCAAGTGACAGAAGATGGGATATCCCAAGCCTTCGCGGAATACGGAACCGTTAAGCGTGTTCAGTTGCCGACTGATCGCGACACCGGAAGAGTTCGCGGATTTGCCTTTGTAGAAATGGAAACAGAAGCTGAAGAGCAGTCTGCGATTGAAGCACTGGATGGTGCTGAATGGATGGGGCGTGACCTCAAAGTTAATAGAGCAAGACCACGGGAAAACAGAGGTTCTTCCGATCGAAACTGGTCGGGTGGTAATCGGTCTTTTAACCGTTACTAGTGCTGAAGATGGCTTTAAATGATTGGAAGTCTTGCACAGGAATGGTTTTTTGGAACAAGACACCCTAAAAACCATTAACCGGGCCACTACGCATCACTACCAACGATTGAAGTTTTGAGGGTAGACAAGGCGTCTACCCTTTTTACTGAAATAACCATTATGAAATGGGTACCGCAGAGAAGTGGAAGTCAGAAGGAGACCATTAGGAGATGATATGGCGCAAGTAATCCTTGGCGAAGACGAAGGCATTGAGTCAGCCCTCCGTCGTTTTAAGCGGAAGGTTTCCCATGCAGGCATTTTCTCCGACATGAGGAAGTATCGTCACTTCGAAACCCCAATCGAGAAACGTAAGCGTAAAGCCATTGCCAGACAGAAACGGCGTCGAAGAGGATTTCGTATCTGATCACATTACTCTGATCACATTACGAAGATCGGTAATCTCTGCTCTTTGAGCACTAAACATTGATATCACATCTGCAAGTCCCTAAATTTATCTAAAACAATGAACATTCAGGAACTGATCAGTCGCTATAGAGCTGGACAACGAGATTTCAGAAATTTGAACTTGATTGCCATTGACCTGAAAAATCTAAACCTCAGCGGAGCAAACCTGAGTGGTGCAAATTTAAGTGGCGCAAATTTAACCCGCACAAATCTAAGTTATGCAAATTTGACGGGCACCAATTTGACAAAAGCAAAGCTAAAGGAAACCAACCTGACGAAAGCAAACTTAAGCAATGCAAACTTGAGTGACGTTGACCTGAGCCAGGCTAATCTCAGTCAATCCTACATGCGGGGTGCCAGTTTGTCAGGCGCTACCTGGTAAGTGGATTGTCTGCCTGTTCATGCCATGAAACGCGGGCGTAAGCAATAGTTTCTGGGACTTCAGCAACCTTCTGGGGATTGTTCACAAGCACCGATACTCACCCAACTACTGGACAGAGTACCGTCTTGCTCGCTATACCACTCCTTTTTCCAGATGGGTGCATTGTGCTTCAGTGTGTCGATCGCATACTTACACGCTGCAAATGCCTCCGTTCGATGGGGACATCCGATGGCGACCAACACACTGATTTCTCCAACGTGCAACTTGCCGACCCGGTGATAAATGACTACATGAGTGACATCAGGCCAGGTTCTACGAATTTCCGCAGCAATTTGCTGAAACACGCGAATTGCCATAGGTTCATAGGCTTGATACTCCAGAGCAACAACAGATTTGCCATCCGTGTTGTTGCGTACCATGCCACTCATAACCACTACCGCACCATTGGCAGGGTCATTTGCCAATGCGTAAACTTCTTCTAAAAACAATGGTGCAAAGGTAATGGCAAACTGATCACCACAATGGATAGGATTTGAAGTTTGCAGTTTGGTGGTAGTAAAGCCTGTCATCGTTAGGATGCTGTTTGAGTTCATTTTAATGGATAGCGCTGCGAAACAACAGATGCTCAGTGCCAATGTATCTACACCCAATTTCTATGGTGTCTGAATCAGGCGGTGTGGACAGAGAAATTAGAATGGGAAAAGTTTTGCTCTAATCGGTTTTGACGAGTTTATCTAGATGCTAGATTCCAGCCTTTGCCCGCGCACGTACAGTTGATGGGTAGCTCTGACATCATTTCTTTCCCATGCCTTCACAAAGGCAATTCCAGTATCCGTTCGAATCGCCGCGATCGCTCTCCTCCTTTTAGGGCTTGCCTGTCTGGTGTGGATCATCCAGCAACCTCATTGGCGGCGGAAAATTACTCGCAGAATTCGCTGGAATCGCAGACTAACCGGGCTGGTGATTGGGCTGACCATCCTTTGTGTATTGCTCATCTCACCACTGTGTATTGCTCATCTCACCACCGGGCGTTGCATTAGCCAATCAGGCCCTGGTCAGCTTGGTTCCAATTATAGCTATAGCCATCAGGCTTAGGACAGGGTGCAGGGGTGGAACCCCTGGCTGGGGGCGAAGCTTCCACACCCCCCTTAAACCCAGTGTCCTAAGCAACCTGGCGACAGCTATACTTCAGATGCCACGGCTGAAGCGATCGTTGTGCTGGGCAGAGGCCCCAGACTGGAAGCCGATCGCCTCGAAGTGGCGGCTGCCCTGTGGCGAATAAAACGGGCACCCAGGATTTTTGTCAGTGGTCGCGGCGATGCTGTTCGAATGTTCATGGAGCTTCAAAAGAAAGGTGTTCCAGAGCAGGCTTTAGGAGGAGAAGAGTGTTCAATGACCACAGGAGAAAATGCAAAATTTACAGCCACTGTTTTGAAACCTCAGGGCATCCAGAAAATTCTGCTGGTGACGATCCCCCCCCCATGCTGCGATCGCTCCTTACCTTCAAAAGCACAGGTTTTGATGTCGCTCCCTTTGCCAGCCCCTTACCCCCCGAATTAGGCTACCGGGAGCAAGCTGCGCTCATCTTTCGGGAGTACGGAGGTTTACTCGCCTACCTTCTACAGGGACGCTTTTGCGGGCAGACACAGGTTTCAGGTGTTAGGGGAAGCGAGGGGACAGGGACAGTTAATTGGAGGGGAGATGAATGGCCGATTGCCCGTTGCCCGTTACCCGTTGCCTTCATCTGAACTCAACCCCCCTCACCCCTTGCCGCTACACATAAGATAAAGCAATGCCATCCGCACCGCGACCCCACTCGTTACCTGCTGGGAAATCAAGCTAAATTGCGGATCATCCATTAAATCAGAACTGATTTCAACGCCCCGATTGACCGGGCCGGGATGCAGCACTTTAACATCGGGTTTGCAGAGCTTGAGGCGATCGCGGGTAATCCCAAACTGCTGGTGATACTCCCGCAGACTGGGCAACAGATGATTCGTCATCCGTTCCTTCTGCAATCTCAACGTCATTACAAAATCCGCGTCTTTAATCGCCGGTTCCAGGGACCAGTGGAGGAAAAGCTTGCGCGGGAGAAGAGAGTTTTGAGTTCTGAGCTCTGAGTTTTGAGTCTTGAATTCTGGCTCCTGACTTCGTTCCCCTATCTTTCCTCTTTCCTCTTCCTCCTTTCTAGCCCCTAGCCCCCAGTCCCTAGCCCCTGCCTCCTGCCTCCCCACAAACTCCTCAAACAGTTTAGGCAACAGCGTCGGTGGTCCCGCCAGATGCACCTCCGCACCGCTGGCTGTCAGGCTCCAAATGTTGGAACGGGCCACACGAGAATGGAGAATGTCCCCCACGATCGCAATCTTCTTATCCTTTAGTAAAGCCAGACGCGGATCATCCGGGTCTATCAATGTGCAGATAGTGAACAGATCCAGCAAAGCCTGGGAGGGATGTTCGTGCTGACCATCGCCAGCATTAAGCACCCCAACCCGGACACCGAGTCGATCCATTTCACGGGCGATCGCCTGCGGTACGCCCGCTTCCCTATGGCGAATTACCATCAGATCAGTACCCATCGCCAGATAGGTCTTCGCCGTGTCTAGAATCGTCTCGCCTTTGCTCAGTGAAGAAGTTCCCGGTGCAAAGTTCAGAATATCGGCGGAAAGCCTTTTCGCTGCCAGTTCAAAGCTGCTGCGCGTCCGGGTAGAGGGCTCAAAAAACAAATTGGTCACAACCTGCCCCTGTAAGGTAGGCACTTTCTTCGTCCGTCGGGACAGGACTTCCCGAAAGCTGGTTGCTGTTTGCAGCACCGTGTCATATTCCAGAGGCGTAAAATCGGCCAGAGAGAGGATGTGACGGCGCGTCCAGGTGGTATTAGCCATACCGAAAATCGACAAGGGAACGCTTTCAGCGTACATGAATTGTCCCATCAGGACTGACCGATTTTCACTGGACTGCATAAGTGCTAGGTAGACGATAAATGGTTATCCTTCTTCCTTCATGTACCTCGACTAAATTTCAGGACTTTTTACTGCTCAAGTGAATGGGTGGATGGGTAGACGGGTGCTTATCCAAACAACTGCATGAACTTCTGCCATGAAGCACCAGTGATCTGTCAAATTAAATTTGACAGGTGGTTCAAGCTTAATGGTCTGATTGGAGTTAAATTTTGGCAATTATACAGCCACAAATCGCAGGGCGAGGGAAGTCAACGAAAGAAATGTTAGAAAACCAACAGTGTCCAGAGTCGTAGTCAGGAGAGGACCGCTGATCAGGGCAGGATCCAGGTTGAGGCGCTTAAGACCATAGGCAAAAGGGTGCCCAGGGTGCAGGCGATGAAGATGTTAATGGACATCACCAGCCCGGCCACGATTGAAACCCAGCGATCGCTCGGAGTAGCCCAAATCAGCGACAGCACCCCCAGACAGCCCCCCAGGGCGATCGCAATTCCCAACCCACCAGCATTTCCTTCCGCAACACCTGTAACGTGTCCTCTGGGGTTACCTCCCCCACGCCCAGTCCCCTCACGGTAACAGACAGAACCTGGAAGGCGACATTGCCGCTGCTGTTTGCCAGAATTGGCATAATCACGGCCAGCACTGGCACCAGGGAAATGGTTTGCTGGAAGGGGGCAATCGCGCTGGCCGCCCCAATGTACAGGCCAATATTGAGCAGCAGCCAGGGCAGACGCTTGTAAATGGTCACTCCAGGCGATGCCAGAGCAGATTCGTCACCGCCGCCACCCGCCAGTTTTTGAACGTCTTCCGTGGCTTCTTCTTCCAGAACATCGACCATGTCATCAATCGTGATGATGCCAACCAGCCGATCTTCCCGGTCTACAACCGGCACCGCCAGCAGGTCATAGCGCTTCATCAGTTGGGCCACTTCTTCCTGGGGGGTGTCTGTGCGAACTTTGAGGACGCGATCGCTGGCAATATCCCGAATCAGAGCATCGGGCAAGGAGAACAGCAATTGCCGCAGAGAGACCACCTGCATCAGTTTGCGATTGTCATCTGTGACGTAAGCATAGTAGACCGTTTCTTTATCCCGGTCGTTTATCCGAATCTTGCTTAGAGCCTGGGCAACCGTCAGCCCCTGGCGCAACCGGACATATTCGGTCGTCATGACCCGACCGGCAATGCCCTCCGGGTAGCCCAAAATCGTTGCTGTTGCCTGCCGCTCCATCGGACTGAGTTGCTGAATCAGCCGCCTGACCACTCCAGCGGGCAATTCATCAAACAAGGACGACGATAACCATAGCAGACAGGGTTATCTGTTCGCCGCAGCGAGGCACCCAGGCGCTGCCCCTAAAGAAACTTCTTCCCTCCCTCTCCCTCAACTGTTACAAAACTTGTTGTAAAAATCTTTGCTATACCAGGATCACGGGAATATTGTTTTACAATTCCTAAAGTTCATGGAAACAATTTCCTCTGTGCATCCACAATTCTCCCAGCTTACCCATGAAAGAGTGGCAACAGCGACTTTTTCACTCCAAACAAAATCCTGGAACATTGATTTTGGTCGATGATAAATAGGTATCACCAAACTCTTGGTCAGGGGAATCGGATCCACTGAATTTCATTTGTCATAGAGAGTCATAGCAAAATGGACATCAAGTTAGTTTTACCTGTATTAACCGCTGTTTTTATTGTGGCGTGTCTGTTCTTTGGAACTCAAAACGGGTTTTACGATTCTGACAACTACCATGGCAACGGATCGGCTCATTAACCCGTCTGGCCTTTCCAGAGAATCCCCCCTACGTGAACGCCACTCAGGAGAAATCTCACAAACGTGACCGAGCTAGAATGCTTAGCTTACGGCGTTGAGCAGGCAAATGAGGGAGTCTGTCTGCTACTTCGGCTGGGTCCGTATCGCATTATGTTGGACTGTGGGCTGACGAACCTCTCTCCGCTGGTTGCTAAAAAGGCAGCTCCCCCAGCCGATTTAGTGTTATGCAGCCATGCCCATGCTGACCATGCGCGAGGTTTGTTGGCGCTTCATCAAGCCTTTCCTCAAATCCCCATTTATGGCAGCGAGGTAACCACTCAACTACTCCCCCTCAATTGGCTGAAGGAAGATTATAAGCATCCCCTCCACCTGTGTCAGGCTCTTCCCTGGAGGACTCCGGTTGAATTCTTTGACGGGCTCAGTGCAGAGCTTTATCCAGCGGGGCATCTCCCGGGGGCTGCTGCTATTGTGCTGACCTACACTCCCACAAGCGGTGGCAGGTCCTACCGGGTAATGTATACGGGGGATTTTTTCCTATCTAATTCCCGTCTGGTGGAGGGGCTGCCTCTGGAGGAACTGCGTGGGCTATCGCCCGATGTACTGATTGTGGAAGGCAGCTTTGGCACGGCTCGCCATCCCCACCGCCGCCAGCAGGAGAACCAACTGGCAGAACGGATTAGTCAGGCGATCGCCGCCCGACAGTCGATCCTCCTCCCTACGCCCTCATTAGGGTTGGCTCAGGAACTCCTGATGTTGCTTCGCAGCCATCATCACTTCACCGGACGCGACATCGATATCTGGGTGGATGAAACCGTTGCCGCCTGTTGTGACGTTTACCTGAATATCCTGCCCCACCTCCCTCCTTCCGTACAGAATTTTGCCCGCCATCAACCTCTGTTTTGGGATGAAAAAGTGCGTCCGAGAGTGCGCCGCCTGAATCCTGAGGATGTCACTGCGCTACACCCCCCCTGCATTGTTCTAGCAGATGAAACAAGCGACCTGAGCCAGTATTATCGAACTCACCTGGAAGACTGGCTGGTTCTGGTATCCCAGCAACCCCACCATCATCTAGAAGAAATTGAGGGAGTCATGGGTCAGGAGAAGGGGGAAATGATTCTCCCTGCTGTTGAAGTCTACCTTCTGGCTCAGCACTGTGATGGTCCGGGAACCACCCAACTTATCCATAACCTCCGCCCCCAGCATGTGGTCTTTGTCCACGGCTCACCGACCTATTTGGCAGACCTGACCGGGTTAGAAGAACTACATAACCGCTATCATCTGCACTCCCCTGGAGCCGGAACCCTGGTGGAACTGCCCATTGGGGAAACCTTTTTGCAACCGCCCGCCCCAGAAACCAACTACGAAGGGGAACTGACCGAACTCGATACGGTTGTAACTATCAACCTTCCCAATGCCATCACCGCTGATCCCCGCTGGAAAACCCTGGCAGATACAGGTTTGATTGAAGCCCGCTGGCAGGGAGAAGAACTCGTTCTACGGGGCTTACCCCAACGAGAATTGCTGCGTCAGAGCGGCGATCGCCTGGTGGATTGGGTGGATGCTAATTCTCCCCTGCGCCAGTGTTGTGCCAACTGCCGCTACTTTCGAGGGCAGCGGTGCTGGAACCCCAATTCCCCTCTGTATGAGTTCAAGGTGACGCCTGATGGCTTCTGCCCTGTGTTTGAGCCCTTGCAGGAAAAGGAGGAGTGAGCAACCAATGCAACGTTTTTAACAAGTTTGTCATAATAAGAAATTAACCTTTCAGCCGCCTGCCAACTCCCTCTTTACGATTCCTCCGCCTCCGGTTTCACCCCTTTTATAGAATGGTGATCAGTCTATGCCCGAACTTGAGATTGAAGCTGCTCTGGATGCTGTATTCAAGCAGTGTGAACTGTTCTCCTGCCCTCTCAATGAGCAGCAAAAGCAAATTTTGTTGCAGGCAGTACAGGAGCTGGCCCAGGACTGGCTAAATGGGGATGGAAAGACTTTATTGGGGGCAGATGGTTTTGCTACCTCGGACATTCCTTCTGGGAATCCCTTGGATGAATTAACCCCGGAAGAACGGCAGACCTTATTAGAGTTTATACGGGGTGAAGAAAGCGAGAATCGCCCCTGGAAAACAACGCTGCTGAACGATTGGGTGCAGGAGCGAAACTCTGGAGCCGTTCAGTTCATTCGCGATCGCTATGGGCTGCAATGGCTGGAACGGGTGAAGCCCTTTCACCTAGCTCAGTATGCTAATGCCGAGCAGGAGAAGGCCATTCGGTTAAAAGTGGGCGATCGCATCGAAGTCACCAATGGCCTGTGGGAGTGGGTTCAGGAAGAGGGACCCTGCTCACGGGAATGGTTCCTGTGTAAGGTGATCAGCATCCGAGAGCCATCCGATGAGGAGGGAGCAGAAGTAGAAGAGGGGGGCGATCGCTACACCAGTTGCGTTGTTCGCTTCGATACGGGAGCCGAATACGAAATCCAGGGAGTTTACGACTGGAATCGACCAAACTGGCGTTGGGTAAGCGAGTAGTTTTCTGGCACCTTAAAAGCGAGTAGTTTTCTGGCACCTTAAAACTAGTGTTCCGTCAGGAAAATTTTGATGGGTAAAAACCCTCAAGATTTTCAAAATTTAACTCAAATCAAACCATTAAGCTTTAACCACCTGTCAAATTTAGTTTGACAGACCACTAGACAACAGACCACTAGAC
>JAIMBL010000205.1 GCA_023511615.1 Leptolyngbyaceae cyanobacterium HOT.MB2.61 | reverse complement strand
GATCACCGTGGCGGCGGAGGGGGGGAGGGGGGGAAGAGGGAATAGGGGTTAGGAACTGGGGGTTAGGGGTTATGGAGGGTTTGAGTTTTGAGTTGTTCCCCAAGACCTGATCTCCAGTCTCCCAGTCCCTGTCCCCGACCTCCTGGCTCCTGACTTCTGCCTGTTGCCTGTCGCCTGTCGCCTGTTGCCTTCCAACCCCTGCCTCCCAAATGTTTGCAAAATAAACCTCATGGTGGTCTTTGTTGAGTAATTCGGTAGAAAGTCCGATGGAGGGGGGAATGAGGAAAACTTCGCCTTTATCGGCAACATTTCCCATCTCATCGAGAATGACAATGTCCAGACCCAGGGCAGGAGTGGTGAAGGTGGCGGGAGAGCAGGGTTGTACCAGAGTACCTGTGATGTAGCCACCGCCAATTTCGGTGCCGCCGCAATACTCAATGATCGGTTTGTAGCCTGCCAGAGCCATCAGGTAAAGCATGTCCTGAGGGTTGGAACATTCACCTGTGGAGCTGAAGGTTTTGATAGTGCTCCAGTCGAGCCCATGCATACATTGGGTGGTTTTCCAGGTATTGACCAGACTGGGAACCACTCCCAGCATGGTGACACCTGCATCCTGAATGAATTGACCGAAGCCGCGTTCGGTTGGTGGGCCGCAATAGAGGGCAATGGTGGCCCGATTGATCAGGCTGGCATAAATCAGCCACGGTCCCATCATCCATCCCAAATTGGTGTACCAGGCCAAAACGTCGCCGGGATGAATGTCGTGGTGCAGGTATGCGTCTGATGCACACTTAATGGGAGTGGTGTGGGTCCAGGGGATGGCTTTGGGTTCTCCCGTGGTGCCGGATGAAAAAAGAACGTTGGTGTGGGCAGATGGCTCTGCTGGAACCGCTTCAAATTGCTCATTGGTACTCAAAAATTGCTCCCAGGTGACATCGCCGGGACGCAGCTCAATCGTGGCCGAATCCAAGGGTAGAACGATCGCACCCGGGGCTTTAGCCTCCACAACCCTGGAGTAGAGGGGTAAACGCTTGCCTGAACGTTGCACCCAGTCCTGGGTAAAAATGGCTTTTGCTTTTGATAACCGCAGGCGAATGGCAATTTCACTGGCGGCAAAACTATCCGCAATTGACACCACCACACAACCCGCCTGGATGACGCCCAAATAAATTGCCACTGATTCAGCCGTCATTGGCATGGCGATCGCGATCGCATCTCCCGGTTGAAACCCAGCATCGCCTAACCCATTCGCAACTCGATTGGCCAGTGCCTGGAGTTCGCCATAGGTCAGCGTAACCGGCGGACCTGCCTCGGATTGGGAAATGATAGCGATCGTGTCATCCGCTGCTTGAAAGCAACTTTCAGTGATATTGAGACGGGCATTCACCAGCCATTTGGGGAACTCCACTCCCTGCGAGAGATCGACAATTTCGTCGTAATTGTGCTTAAAGCGAATTCCCAATTGCTGAATCATGGTATGCCAGAATTCAGCACGGCATTGGGCAGACCAGGCATGAAGTTCTGGGTAGGAATGAACTCCAATATCTCGGATCAATGCTGCAATATTGGTAGCCTGAATTTGCTCAGCCGATGGTATCCAGACAGGTGGTGGACCCTGCTGAACAGGATTCCAATCCGAAAATGTAATTTTATAAAGGAGTTGATGAAGCGCAAAGGGATGGTCTGGCTGCAAGATTTGTTGCATGAACTGTTGCCAGCATTCAGTTGCAGGTAGCGAAGCAAGCCAGTGATTCATCTGTGACAAAAGGGTGATAGCGGTAGTTTGATCCATACCGCAATCAACCATCTGCTCCAGCGATAGTTGCTTGACCATCGCTACTCCCCTCTGTTCAAATCAAACAACCTTTCATCAATTCCCGGATAACGTTATCTTTCACCATCGATTGTCGTGCTATTTGCACCAATATTTCCTGCATCTGCTCACGCGACATCTGTTGGGCAGATTCCTCAATTAACCTCATTTGAAATTGTTGTTCTAACGTTAAATTAAAAGATAAGTGATTCATTGCAGATCTCCTTCCGCAAACAAAAAGCCTAAAAATAAGAGGGTGCGCGATCGCCGGCTTATTAGTTAAAGATCGGTTTTGCAACCGAGAATTACGCAATCCGCAAAATTTTGTTGCGGGTCTTCCAGCGTCATGACAGTAAGGGATTATGACAATCAATGTCCTCCGCTCATCCCGAATTGCGGAAAGATAAGGGTTCCTCGGCCCTACGACTGAGATCTGCAATTTCCCCGGTCAGATTTTGAAACTATCCATGCAGATGGGTAAAGCAAAATACACCCATCCACCGGAATCTGCTTAAAATAGGCACGGGCAACGGCTTTTTGCCCATCCTGCAGCCGTTTATGTAGATTGAATGGACTCAATCTTCCATCCATTCCCCGCTATGTTCGACCACCACAGCAGATAGGATTTGAAGTGTGCCTTATCTCATCCAAAATTAAATTCACCAATGGGTTTATGAAACGCCGATGGTGGAATGTTTCAGTGCTTTACAGCTTTCGCCCTCTTAAAAAAGATTGAGTCGATACTAGAACTAGAAGAGTATCCTATCTCACATTATATCTGCATTAAAGACTTAGTGCCATGCATCCAAATAAGGGCTATCGCAACGTTTACAGCCTCAAGTTTTATTTAGTGCTGGTTACCAAGGATCAGTGCAAGCTAATTAATTCGGAAATCCTGACGCGTCTCCAGGAGATTATGACAGCGACCTGCCAGAAATGGGGGTGCCTTCTAGAAGATTTCTACGGAGACGAAAATCATGTTTATTTGCTAATTGACTTTCCACCTGAAGTGCAGTTAAGCAAACTAGTGAACAATCTCAAAACCGTTTCCAGCCGCCTGATTCGCAAGGAATTTAAGGCGTGTATTGATAATTTCTGTAAAGATGCATTCTGGCACGGCACCTACTACGTTACCTCCTGTCGCGGTATGGCGATCGAGCAACTCAAGGACTACGTGGAAGACCAGTGTTTGGCAGCCCGTTGAGTAGAAGTTAGAAGTCAGGGGCCAGGAGGTAGGGACCAGGGACTGGGGGCGGCGTTGCTGAAAAGTGGGATGAATTGAAACGAAGTTTCAAGCATCCAGCACCTTTTTCATCCCCAGATTCAGCAACGCCCCGGGGGCTAGGGACTGGGGTTAGGAATCAGGTATTAGGGAACAACTCAAAACCCAAAACCTCTATAGTCCTTAACCCGCAGTTCCTGGACCCTATTCCCTCCTCTCTAACAACTAATAGCCAATAATAACCAACAACTAACAACTTCCTTATCCCTTCACCCCTCACTTCTCCTGAGATACGTAGGGTTGCAGGGCCTGCTGAGTAACAATCAGATCACTAGCCAAACCAATTCGATGTCGTTCTACAATGCCCATCACTTTGCGAGGATTTTCTCGCTCGACGACTGGCAGAAGGTACAACCCTCTGGTTCCCATGCGTTCTAAAACTTCGGCCACTGGTTCATCGGGGTAAGCATAGAGCACTTCAGAAGTGCAGATGTCTTTCAGAGGTTGATGGAGAATCTGATTGATATTGTCAGTTTGAGTATCAGTTTGAGAGTCGGTAGATGAATTAGCTGCGGCTACGATGCGCCGCTTAATGTCTGCCAGGGTAATAATTCCGGTCAGGTCTTGGGCGGGGTTGAGCACTAACGCTGTATGACACTTATGCTGAACCATAAGGCGCCCTGCCTCTAACAGAGAGGTTGAGTCCAGCAGGCTCAAATAGTTTGGATCGACAATAATTGCTGTTGGAGTTTGCTGAAGCATCTCCGACTCATCCTGTTGCTCCAGGTTCACGCCCATTTGTTGCAGATTAAGGCTTTGAACCGACTGGCTTGACTTGAACTGGTCAACCAGCCACACACTCATGCCCACCGCTGCCATGGCTGGCAGAATAATCAAATAGTTCTGGGTCAGCTCAAACAAAAGGATGATTGCCGTCAGGGGAGCTCTGACGCTACCTGCTAAAACGGCAGCCATGCCGACAATGGCGTAGGCTGGTGGAGGCGCAATATTACCCAGTTCAGTTGGAAGCAGCAGGTCGAGGATCTGGCCATAGATTGCTCCCATACAAGCGCCGAGAAACATGGCAGGGGCAAAAATTCCTCCGACCAAACCACTGCCTAAACTAATTGCCGTCAATCCAAGTTTGGCAACCAACAGTAAACCCAACAGTGGCAAGGAAACCACTTCTCCGCGCAGGATCGTTTCCAGGGTGTCATAGCCAACTCCCAGGATTTGAGGCAGTTTCAATGCAACCAGTCCCACACAGGCTCCCCCTAGAACTGGCTTAAATCCCTGTGGCAGGTGCTTTAGCCAGGAGAAGGCAGGAATATCACCCTGAAACCCAGCCTGGGCAAGCTGAATCCCCTGGATAAACAGCATCGAGACATAGCTTGCCAGAAACCCCAAGCCCAGGTAAAGTAGCCATTCCCAATGACTTAATACCTGATAGGTGGGCAGTTCAAAGGCTGGATAAACTCCCAGGGCAATTCGAGCAATTACAGCAGAGACGACAGTTGATAGAAAAATTAAGCTAATGGCCGGGGTGGTAAAGGTGGGCCCCAGGATGACCTCTAGAGCAAAGAAAATGCTGGTAATTGGTGCGTTGAATCCAGCCGCTAAGCCTGCGGCTGCTCCAGTCCCTAACAGTAAGCGGTAGCGCTCTTTAGAAACTTGAAAGGCTTGCCCCAGGAGGATACCAACGTTCGCGCCAATTTCTACACTGGGACCCTCTGGTCCCAGAGAAGCTCCTGTACCAAGCGACACGATCGCCGCCAGCATTTTAATAGCCGGACGGAAAGGGGAAATTTTTTGCGATCGCGTATTGCTCAATAATGCAGCAAAGCCCTGTCCCAAAACCTCTGGATAGCGCCAGCGCATGAATCCCACAATCGCTCCGCCCAGCATGGGAATACAGGCTAATGTCCATGTGCCCCATTTAGAAATGAATCCCAGAATCTGACCGTAGCTAAGGGACTGACACAGGTCGATCAGGATATGAAAAAGCACCATTGCTAAACCAGAGCCGCCACCAATAAGCAAAGCAGACACTAGCACCACAGTCTCTGGAGAGGGCTGTATACGATTGAGCAGACTGGTGAGGCGATCAGAAAGGGTAACCGGCTTTGAGGGTGGCGGCAGAAGGATTTTGGATTCGGGAACTGCGGAGGTCATGGAACTTAACTGCTGTGGTTGTTGCCATTGGGCACTGTTTCGCCAGTCACTTCCAGCGTGGTCGTTGAGGCCGAATTGGCTGGCTCGCTCAGGCTTACTCTCACAACTCGACGTCGCTCCTGTTCTGTTTTAGGTAAGGTCAGCGCCAAAATGCCATCCTGGAATTCGGCCCGGATGCGATCGTTTTCAATTGCGATCGGGACTGGAATTAAGCGCCGGAATTTACCGTAGGCAAACTCAGACCGAAGCCACCGGTGGGATTCAGACTGAGCAGGGTAGGGGTGTTCGCCCTCAATTAGAACCGCATCCCGTGTGGCTTGGATGTTGAGATGGTTGCGCTCCACTCCAGGAAGCTGAACACGCAATATCAAATTTTCGGGAGTATCTATTAACTCAATAGCAGGGTCCCAGGCTGTTTCACTCTCAGCAGATGAACTCCTAAACTCTTCTCTAAATCCCTCAAAAATTTGATCAATCTGGCGTTGTAGTGATTCCATGTGCTCAAATGGTTGCCACCCCAGATCAAAAGATCGCCAACGGATTATTTCCATAGGGTTAGCCTCCTTTTTTTCCGAGTAGATTGAACACGAAAACCAGTACTAATGAATTACACTTTGCTAGCCTCGCTCCATAAAATTCAGGGCTTTCAAAAATTTCGCCAGTCAAGTAGCTGAGCAACCGCATAAGACATAAGATACCTAAACTGAACGGGCACAGCTGCTCTCTGACTATCTCTGTCTTACTCTAAATACTCTTACTCTAAATACATAGCAGACAGTTTCAGAGTTTTGCGATCGCCCAAAGTCGTAGTTCCCGAACGGAAAGAATGACGGTTGCCCTAACTCGCGTGGCTAAGAGGAATCTAGGGAAATTCCTACTTTAAGGTGCGGTTGTCCCCATTGATAAAGCGAGTAATTTTGGAACTAGTCTCTAAGTATCTAAGTATAAGTAGAGACAAGTAGAGATGGATCTTGTTGCTAATGTCGCTAAGTTGATCCGAGACCAATATATAGCGGTTCTAAGTCAGTTGTGAGGTGAAGAGGCTTTGAAAGAAAGAGTTCCTTCCGAACTCCCTTTCACCATTCAAATGGACTCCCTCTCACAATCCAAATAGGGCCGCTAAATATCTGACGAATCTGTCCCTGTAAGTACCTGCATGAGATGTGTAAAAACTGAAGCAGGAAACCATGCTAAAGCTAATGCTTGACTCTTTCAAGTGGCTTCCTTTAGGGGCATCGGAATACGGCTCTTCTGAGAGTTTGGTGATAAGCCTTGCTTATCACCAAACAAAGTCAATATTCTAGGGATTCTGTTTTAGATGAAATAGTAGCTTACGTTACTCTTTCACCGGCAAGCCGGAAGAGGCCGGAATACTCTTTCCAACGGCCTATCTCTGGCTATTTTTATGGTGTCTCAAACTGAATCTCAGTTTTTGGAGCATCTATACAGTACTCTGCAGTGGCACGATTGTATCTTGCTTGTCCATGATGCTACATAAAACTGAGTCTCAACGAGCCTAAGCCAGCCTGGAGAAGATGTTA
This sequence comes from Leptolyngbyaceae cyanobacterium HOT.MB2.61, assembly GCA_023511615.1. Classification (GTDB taxonomy): domain Bacteria; phylum Cyanobacteriota; class Cyanobacteriia; order Leptolyngbyales; family Leptolyngbyaceae; genus Leptothermofonsia. The sequence continues at coordinate 2,042 of JAIMBL010000205.1, read as the reverse complement.
CAAAACTTGACTTACATGAGCTAAATTGCACTGGCCTACTTATAGCGTTCACAAATTGTTTGTCGATAAGACTGATTCAGCAATGCCAAACCTTACTCAAACGATTACCTACCCTTCAATCTTTGTGGGCTGCACCTGAAACCATTTGGCAAACCGTCACTCTGACGAACAACTCCTGCTTTACTCGCGCTGTTTTCTATCGGAGTGCTGTGGGCGCATCAACTTCAGTCTCACTTTGAGTTCTCATTACCTTAATCGACCTTGTACAACACGTCTCTCCCAACGTTTGTCGATGCATTAGCTTTCATTTGTCAGTGCTGGTGGCAAACTCGACTTTTTTCAGTCTCTAGCTCAACAACGGATATGGTAAAAATACCAAAAGTCTTGTTCGACTGCTGTTTCAACCTGCTGTGTTATGTTGCCCGCATTGGGCAAAGTCGAGCTTATGAGTTGGACATTGCTGAAAGCACTATTAGCAAGTGCATCAACCCGGAGCGATCGCCCGCCTCATAATGAGAAACAACATTACCAGAAGAAAGAACACCCGCCCATTCTCTCAGAAAAGGATCGCTCTATCCCACTCACGCTTAACGATACTTGCCTGATGAAGGGCAGACTCAGCTCAGATTGAGCAGGACTATCAATTCTGGGTGCAAAATCTGCCCTGAAGTGAGCGTTTATCTAATTTAAGGATTGCCTTGAATTCCAGTGCAAGTTCTACTTCAAAAGTCTCGTGACCCTGACATCGTATTCGGTGCATTTAGGATAGTCATTTCTAGCCAGGGTTCGTGCCGTATCTGTAGCGATCTTTCTTGATTCAGCATCGATTTCGTAGCGCTTTGTTCCGTAGCGAGAGGTATTATCGTTGAGGGCCAGGTATTCCTTAATGTCAACCAATACCTCGTATGTATGAACCATTTTGGAACCTCCTCGTGCATTATGCAGACGATTGGGAATGGAATCAGTATAGAAACACCTAGATGTTGATGTCCTCAACAAACATAATTCTTAAGCTGTCGTTATCTAAATTTAACGTTGGGTTAATGAAACCCGGTTGTGCGTCAGATTAATGTGGGACTGGTAGAGTAGAGAGGAACCTCGACTGGAAGCAAAGCGATGGAATGCCCTCTGTGCAGTCATAGCAAAGCGCATAAGCATGGCAAGATGCCGAATGGTCATCAACGTTATCTCTGCCCTGCTTGCCGTCAAACTTGTTGTGAGTCATTCGATAGCCTTTATTATCGTCGCCATGTCTGTCCTGAGCAAATTCGCCAAGTGCTGCAAGCGCACAGCGAGGGCAGCAGCTTACGAGGCATTAGCCGTACCAGTGGACTTGCCTACAATACCGTGGTGAGTATTGTGCGGAGCGCCAGTCAAAAAGCGCAATTGGTGCATAACCAGGAGATTCAATCTGTCGAGACTGAAGAAGTCTGTGCTGACGAAATGTGGTCATTTGTCGCAAAAAACAAAAGCAATGCAGCAGCGAGGAAGTGAATCGGGGTGACTGTTGAATTGGTTTGAGTCTTGCCCGCTTGAGTGGTTTGATTCTCGCCGCCTGCGTGGGCAAACACACCGATGTGTTCATAGAGGAATTAGTCGTCAACACCGAAGGCAAAACGGATTGCAAACAGTTGAATACCAATGCCTGGGGCGGATACGAGCGAGTGTTGCCACCAGAGATAGACCACTACATTGGCAAAGACAAAACACAACGATTGGAGCGGACGAATGGAACGTTACGACAACAAACGGGAAGATGGCATCGACGACAGAATAAGTTTGGTAAGGTTTGGGAACAGACCCAAGTGACGACACGGTTAGTAGTGAGCTATTTCAACTGGATTTGGCAACACAGTCGCCTTAAAACCACTGCCGCTCAGAGAGCGGGATTAACTACAAGATTGTGGAATTGGCGCGACATCGCTACTTACCCCACATTAATTTGACGCACTACCAATAACACCCCTAAGTAGGGCTTGCTGAAAAAAGCAGCAAAGGTTTACTGTGCCTAGTTTTCAAGCGGGATCAAGTCTGCTAAAGTG
>JAIMBL010000204.1 GCA_023511615.1 Leptolyngbyaceae cyanobacterium HOT.MB2.61 | reverse complement strand
GACAAACACTAAACCCTGAGAGGGTTCCAGCCTGTTTATTTGTAACCCTAGTTTGAAGAACTGGTAGAAGCCCCCAATCCCTTTTTAATTCCAATGTCCTAATACACCTGCGTAGAGCGATAGGTGGCCGGTGTTGGGTGCCAGATGTCAGAACTCAGGGAAGAAGGAGCACCAGTCATACCCGTCATCTGCTATAGCCAGTTGCCAACCAGGATGAAGGGGGCCCAGAAGAGGGGTTGTTCGTAGTTGGGATCTCCTAAAAGGCTAAGTTGGGCAGCCTGTAGCGCTTTTGCCTTAGTGATTTTGGTGGTTTGGGCGTTTACCAGTCCGGTGTAGAGTTTATCCATCATGATGGAGGTTGATTTGTCGTTGACGCTCCACAGAGAACCGATCGCACTGCGAGCTCCGGCGCGGACGGCAATTCCTGATAGGCCAAGGGTGACCCGGTTATCTCCTTCGGCGGTCTGGCAGGCACTTAGAACCAGTAGTTCAATTGATGTACCACCCGTGCGATCGCGGCTACGCAAAATCTCACTCAATTGATCTACATTAATTGGACCGTCATCAGCAACGATGTAGGTTTGATCTTTGCGATAGCCAAATACACCGTGGGTTGCGATATGAACGATGTTGAAGGGATTGGCAATGATGTTAGTTGTAAGTGTTTGGCTGGTGAAGTTGGATTCATAGAGAATCTGTGCTTGAACCTTTTCTTCAAGGATTTTCAGTTCGGTGGCGACCTCATCTAAGTTTCTGAAAAGCCCTCTGTTGGTTTCGGGTAGCTTTTCATTCAACTTCGGGTCAGAGAAGTCACTTTTACCCGCTGCCAGCACGTTGAGTCGGATCTGGGCCAGAAATTTGGGATCAAACAGTTGCAATCCGGGGCTGATGGCGATCGCGTATTCCTGGATCAGATACTTTCCGTTGCGATCGTCAAAAAGGGCCGCCATTGGCACATTGCGAAATGCACCATCTGGCACAAATACGAGAGTATCGACCTGGCTCTGCTCCAGTTCGGTTTGGAAGGGTGCAATCAACCACCGGTAGATGGTTTGAGCTGGCGTTTTTAACTGCGACGTTTCACCATAAATCCGCAAATTGCTCTGAAACTGGCGCAGCGTAGCTTCCACCTCCAGATTGTCAAATGCCTGGTATCGCAACGCTTTCTGACCTGGGATTTTAGCAATCACCCCCAGCCGTTGTTGCGGCAGAATGATGGGGTAAATGACAGCGGTGTTGGGGTTGTCCCGGTCTACAACCTGATCAATGGCAACTTTTTGTCCCTGGACGCAGGCTTCTCGCAAAAAATTGTCCAGTTCTGCCAGTTGCAGGGATTCAATGAACTGGCGGGCTTCTTCCAGGTCTCGCTGATTGGGTGGTTCGCCTGGGGCAGGCAGCAGAACCTCAACAGCTTCCCGGTAAACGGGTTCCACACTATCGCGGAAGTCGTATTGTAAATCCTGGTTGGTGCCAACTAAATCGCTACGAAACGACTGCAAGGTTCTGGCGGCTAAACGGTAGGCCGATCGCGCCGATTGAATATTGCCCTGTTCCTTCAGTGCCCGCCCCAGTAACCGTTGGACCCGGTAGGCAATTTCGGGGGCGTTGCTCTCCTGGGCCAGCACCAGGGCACGGCGAGAAAGGGTTGCCACATCTGACCAGTTCTGCCCCTGTCCAGCCTGGGCCTGCTGTCCGTAGAGTTCTGCTAAGGCTGCCAGGGCATAGGCTTCAGCCCGCTGATTTTTCAAAGCCTGGGCATCTACTACCACTCGTTTCAGGACACTGGCGGCCTCTTGCAGAGAGATGTGAACCAGGCTCTGGAGTTCTCGCTGAGTTGATTCAGCTAAGAAGGGTGGAGAAAGCGGTTTGGGTTTGGGAGCGATCGCCTCAGTGGGCTTTTTCTCCTGAGATACCTCAAACGCCTTTCGAAGTGCAATGAGTTGCCTATCGACTTCATTCACCGAAGTTGTCACCAACCTTAGCCGGGTCAAACTTTGAGCAAAATTCAGCCTGGCACTGATCCCAGCCTGACTGAGCGGCAACCCCTCCAGGGAAGTTCGCGCCTGAGAAACGAGCATTAACAGATTTGCCGTCAGTTGAGCTGTTTCATCCTTGAAACTGTTGAGGGCTGTGTACTTCTGGAGGTTGCCTGCGGTTGTTTCACTCACTGGCCTCGGTTCATGTTTCAGTCGGGGAGCATTGAAAAAGTCTTGCAAAAGTGCGATGGGGAGATCTTGCAACTCTTCCAGAGCACTTGTATTCTCTCCCAGCGAGTTCAACAGAATACGGTTGAGTTGGGGCAGGCTCGTAACGAGCAGGCTGATCTGATTCAACTCTGCCTGGACTGTTGTGAGAGGCGAAGTTCCCGTTGCCTGCTGAAAATCTTGAAGGATTTTTTTGAGCAGGTTCAGGACAGGCTCCACTTCTTGCTGCGATTCGGGAGTGGAGTCAAGCAGAAGGGTTTGAATCGGAAGGCGATTGAATTCAGCGCGACCAATCAACCCCAGAGTTAAGTGAAGGTTGCTTTTTTCTGAATTGACCCATTCCTGGTTCACGTCCTGTTTTTGAATCAAGTCCAGGGCGAAGTTCAGGGTTTCTCGTGCCCTGGCTGGTTCCCCCGTAGACAGGTAAGCATCACTGAGCGATCGCAAAATCTGCACTTTTTCAACGGAATCGGGAGCAACCTGCTGGTTCTGGGTTTCCAGGATCTCAATCGCAGCCCGGTAGGCACCCAGAGCTTTCAATGCCTGGGCCTGATTGATGCGGCTGCGAATGGCATTCAAGCGATCGCCGCTCTGGTCAAACTCAGCGGCAGCCTTTTGCCAGGTTTCTACGGCCTGCTCAAATTGTCCGGCCTCGTAAAGGAGAGTGCCCTGGTTGAGGAGAGAGGAGGATGAGGGAAGTTCAGCAAGGGTGGGCGAGATGATGACGCAGAGGAGGGCTGTGGCAATTGTCAGAATCCCCAGGAAGGAGTGCCGGGCATAGCAAGTCAGCGATCGCGGTACTATCTTGCTAGCTGCCCGAATGCTTCTGGCTATCCCAATCCATTTTCCCTTTCGTTGTGGTCTCATAATGTCTCCTCTCTTTCTCTCTCATGCCTCACCTACCCCTATTCTCTTGTGACCCGGTTGTTAGTGAGGAGCGTTGCTGATTCCGGGGATAAATTTAGAGTTAGATAAATTGAAACTTCGTTCCAATTCATCCTGCTATTCAGCAACACCAGTGAGGTGTGGTTCCGAGTTTTCACCTCTCCTCTCACTCCTCTCTCCTCACGGCTCCTGGCTTGTGACTTCTTTCTTTTCTCTTTTTCCTGTCCTTCACCTCAAAAGAAGTTATAAATCAACGAAAAATAAAGTCCCTTTTCCTGTAGAGTCTTCTTTTCTCCGCCAATGGAAATCAGCCGCTGGCCCCAGTCAAAGCGGGCACTGAGGCGATCGCTCATCTGAAACCGCAGCCCCACTCCAACGGAAGCGAGGGTATTGGGGTCGGGTTCGGGATCATCAGAACGATTCCAGGTCGTGCCCAGGTCTACAAAGGGAGCAACCTGGAGGAGACCGTTGATGCTGGGAATCCGCCAGATGGGGATGCGAACTTCGGCAGAGGCAAACAGGCCATTGTCTGACAGGATGGCGTCCTGACGGTAACCGCGCACGTTGAAAGGACCGCCCAGACCAAATTGCTCAACAGGGATGAGGGCCCGGTCTGCTAGTTGTACGTCGCTCCGTAACAATAACAGCGTATCTGGAGCCAGCCGCCGCGCCCACTGAGCCTGTCCGCGCCAGGCAAAGAATTGACCATCGGGCGCTTCTTCGTTGTTGGTATAGCCCAGGATGGGTAGGCCAAAGTTGAATTGCGATCGCAGCGCAAACACAGACTGCTCACTGCGTCTGGTCCAGTCCTGAAAAAACCGCAGCACATTCGCCACCGAACGTCCCTCAAAATCAGACCCCGGCACCGGAAATGGAATTTCGTCATCCACAATCGTGCCTTTGCTTTCCTCACGGGTGAAGGTAAGACCCAGGGCAAATTCGCGGGTGGGAGTCTGGAGCAGCGGTTGACGGAAGCTCAACTCAAAATAGCGGGAGCGGGAGCGGATATCCAGAATATCGAAGGGTTCCTCAATGATTTTGCTGCAGGCAATGCCCATGTTGAAGGTGAGGGTGCCATTACGAGGGTTAATCGGGAGGGTGTAGCTCAGATCTCCAGCGTTGCTGCCATTGGTATTGGTAAAGAACAGAAGCAGGTTATCGCTCCAGCCATTCAGATTGCCAATACTGACCTGAAGCTGACGGCGAAAACTGCCAACGCTGGGCGATCGCCCATTGTCCAATAGCAGAGTTGCATTGAACGTTTTCCCTTCCACCACTTCCACATCCAGAATGCTCTGCCCTAGACGGGGACTGGCTCCCAGTTCTGCCCGGATATCCTGAATGAAAGGATTGAGTTTTAGCAGTTGGAGAGCTTCCAGCAATTTCTGGCGGTTCAGGGGCTTTTGCGTTGCCAGGGCCAGTCGCTTACGAATGTACCCAGGGTTCAACCGATGCTTGGTGCCTTCCTTAAATCGCACCCGAATGTCTTCTGGGGCAACGCCCCCCTCTACCACCTGCACAGGTACAACGCCGTTTTGAATGGTGCGATCAGAAGGAATATAGGCACCTGTGGTGATGTAGCCCTGGTTGATATATAGCTGCGTGATGGTTTCTGCCGCTTGCAGCAATTCTGCGAAGGAAAGCTCCCTACCAATAAAATCCTTGGTGACCGCGTCAATTTCTGCCTGGCTGAAGACCTGGCTGCCTTCCAGGACAAAGCGCTCAACCCGAATGGTTTGTGGAATGCCTGGAGTTTCTTCCGTGGGGGCAGGGGTTGGCAATTGTAAATCGTTCAAAGGAGGAGGGGGGAGCGGTTCTGGTACCTCCTCTGGCAATGGCTGCACCGAAGGTGGCTGATTGATTCGGGGTGGCTCGAAGCGGGGAGGGCGTTCTGGGCGGGGGAGGGGAGTTTGAGGCGTTCCCTGAGCATTCAGCGGTTGGGAGAGTAAGAGAGTGAAGCCAATAGCCAGCCCCGAGCTGAACCCAAGGCGAAGTGGAACTGGAATAAACAGCAGCTTAAGGGGCATAACAGGAGGTAGGCACAGACCAGAAAGGATAGGAATTGCCGGATGCCGAATTTGAGGCATCCGCCACCAGTCGAACATTACCATTGGCATCTCTGACCCAGCCCTGGGCAGGTTTAATCAGGTTAGAGGTGGGGCTGGCAGGCGGAACTGGGGTCGCAGAAACGGAAGCAGAGGAGCTAGGGGTGGCGATCGCCCCCGGATTCAACACCTCGGTTGGGTCAGAAGGCAGCCCCCCTCGGCCTGTGACAACAAATCGGCTGGTTTCCTGCCGAACTCGTGGATCGCACCCTTCCGACACTCTGGGAGGCGTGTAGCGTTCTGGCAGGGGGTCAACCCGGAAGGAGGGAAAAATATTGAAGGCACTCACCACCACCTCACCCGATACTCCGAAGATTGACTCTGCCGTAATGTCATTGGTGAAGGGAGAGTCGTTGCGACGCGCAATATCCTGCAAGCGGAAGGCGTTGACCCGAATGAAGCCGCCGTTGCTTAAAAAGCCTTCTGAACTGATATTGTTGTCTCGAACTGTTTTGCCTGCAAGCAGCAGAATGGGACGGTCAAACCGAAAGGCCAGATCGCCAAAGGCTGTTGGAGCATCCAGAAGGTTTCCCGTCCCAATGGCAATATTCCCTGCTCGTTCGCCCAGTAGTGCTGATGCCTGCTTGGCAGATGTTAAAACCTGTCCATTTCGACCCAGGATAATCGCTCCAGGTACATTCAGAAGGATGTTTCCACCCTGCCCGTTCTGACTGCTGGAACTGATTGATGCCCGGTCATCTACCCAAACGCCCAGAGCTGAGATAAAAACATCACCTGCGGCCCCAGTGCCAAAGTTATCGGTGCCAATTCTGCCGCCATTGCGGACGTGGAGCGATCGCGTTTCAATCCCCACATTGCCCCCCGTTCCCTCTGCCCCTGCCTCGATCCGGCTAAAAATGGCACTGGGAAATCCCCCTGCGTTTCTGCCAATAACCCGCACAGTCTTGGGTGCATCAATAAAAACCTCCCCCGCGTCGCCTCGTCCGGCAGGTCCATCGTCACCAGGCCCCCGCACCAGGGTTTGAATCTGCCCACCATTCAAAACAAACAGGGAATCCGTAGACACGCTAACTCGCCCGGCATCTCCAATACCACCCTCTTCCACATTGCTGAAGATGCGGCTATCGTCGAGGGTGATGCGATTGGGGGCTTCGACGGTGACCGTGCCCGCATTACCGCGACGCTCAGTGCTGCTGGAGATTTCAGACTCATTGGTAATGGCGATTAAGTTGGCGGCTCGCACCGAAACCCGCAGTGAATTGATGGTGGCATCTGCACTGCCTTCAACGGAACTGTTGTTGATATTGATAACGGAATTGCTGATTTGAATGGTGCTGGGGGAGAAGTCGGGATAGCTAGCTACAAAACTGTTTGATCGCCCCAACAAAACCCGCCCCTGGTTGCCCCGGCTAAAAATGCCCCCATCCGTTTGGCTGTTGCTGTCGTTAATTGAAATTTCATTGCGGGCGGAAATGACCACATCTCCGGCAAATCCCCTACCTTCATTCGTGGTGCTGATCAAACTGCGGTCAATGCCAACCGAGCCGTTGCGGGCGACGATTTCAACCCGGCTAAATTCATTCGGATCACGACTTTCATTGTTATTACTGCGGCTGGTCAATTGACTCCCGGCCTCAATATCAATCCGATTCGTGGCAAAAACACTGATTCTGCCTCGATTGGTATCCCCTGTATTCTCCGTATTTAATGATGAGGCAGTGATGCGAATCGAGGCGGGTAAATTGGTGGTTTGCCAGTTATTGAGTTCGCTACTGTTGCTGACACCCAGCAGGATGCGCCCAAAGTTACCACGACTGAAAAGCCTGGTGTTGGCTGAAAGAGAAATTTGATCGCGGGCATCAACAAAAATATCGCCCGCAAGCCCAGCAGTGTTATCGTTGGTTGTGCTAACTTCGGTGTTGGTTAACGAAACTGAACCTTCCCGCGCAACCAGCCGGATAATGGCAAACCCTGGATCACTGCTATTGCTGCGAGCCGTCAAAAAGCTATTGACCAGGGAAACCTGTTTCTGAGCCGAAATTGAGATATCGCCGCCAATGTCTCCCGGATCGATAGTGCTGATGGTTGCCCCATTGATGAATACGCTGCCCCGTTGAGCATCGAGGGTGACAACTCCCCCCTGGGTTCCAATATTGCTGTTGAAAAAAATATCGTTACCTGCGATCGCCGCCAGCCCCAAACCTTCCCGCAGGCTAACCGGCGCACTGAAGGTGATGTTATTCGTAGCTTGCAGAATGACATCATTTGGAAAGTTATTGATCAGGGCTACATTGATTCGGGTTACATCAGTACCCGGAGACTTGGGGTCAGAACTGCCAGGAATACTCAGCAAATCTTCCAGACCACCAGGATCGCCCCCAAAGGCAACGATTTGGATATTGGTAGGGTCTAGCAGCAGAGTTCCCGGCTTTCCATTCCTTGCTCCTGCATCTACCCAACCATTGAAAATCAGACTTTGCTTACCCGACACCTCCACAAAACCGCCATCACCAGAAACCAGTCCCCCTCTGGCACTGATGGTGCCATCGAAGCGCGTAGTACCGTCTGACCAGATAATGACGCGACCACCGGGGGCAGGCGTGGGGCCAGCAGGATGAGGGGTGGGACGGTTGAGGCCATCGGCACTGATAGTAACGTTGGGACCGATGTAGGTTTCGATCGCGTTCGGCAAAGGCCCATTTCCCTGAAAACTGCCACCAATCATGACATTGCCGCCGCTACTACCAGAGACATTGACGCGGGCATTGTCCAGGAGGGAGACGCGATCGCCTAACACCTGGACTGTTCCTCCCTGTGTGACCAGAGACCCCGTAACGCTGACCATTTTTCCAGCCAGGGCCAGAGTTTGCCCTGCCCCAACCGCCAGATTTCCCGCGCTGGAAATGTCACCCTGGTAGTTGGTGCCATACTGCAAACCCGGACGCAGGCTCACGGTAAGCATCGGCGCTGCTTCAGGGTTAGTGGCGCTAAAGGTCAACCCATTGCCAAAGTCCAGCTTATTGGCGGTACTGGCGACAAAGGAACCTGCCACATCCAATCGAGCATTGGGGCCAAATAAAATGCCTCTGGGATTGAGCAGAAACAGGTTAGCAGAGCCATCTACCCCCAGCGTTCCCAGAATGTGGGAAGGGTTGAGTCCCGTAACGCGGCTGAGGATAGACTCCACTCCCACCGGGTTGGCAAAATAAACTCTCTGACTATTACCCACATTGAATTCTGAAAAACTCTGGAACAGGTTGGCTCCCCGCCGGGCGCCCCCTTCAATCAAAATTCCGGGTAGCCCTCGAAGGTTGCTCTGTGGAGTAATGACTGACTGTTCTGCCCCTAACGTGCCGTCGGGAACGATCTGGGCGATCGCCGGCTCTCCCAGCCTAATCAAAATCTGAAACGGGGCGATCGCACCTGCTAAACCCAGCACAACCGTCCACCTTATCCAGTAGTTTCCAGCCTTCCAGCTTCGAGGCACTTCAACTCCACCCTTGTTGGTAATTGGATGCTGAGTCTAACCAAATGTCACACCAACAGGACCAGATATTCCATCTATCTGCCGTTTAGGAACCTTACAAAAATAAGTTGCATAACTTTTCCATCTCCACCTGCGTGAAATCGCTAGGCTAGATAGAGTGA
>JAIMBL010000203.1 GCA_023511615.1 Leptolyngbyaceae cyanobacterium HOT.MB2.61 | reverse complement strand
GCCTCTAGCCCCTAGCCCATGCCCCCTTAAAGAGTGTGGCTAATTCAACTGGAAAACCCTGTAAATTGGTATCATTTCTTTCCCAGGAACCAGCAGGTTGTCATCTCTCCTTTGCCTTTGACGAAAACTGGACCTCGCTCTTCCAGAACATACTGCTCTTCCAGCAGTTCGTAGGTTGCTTCGGTCACCTGAATTTTGCCAGGAAGCCTTGCGACTCCATACAGGAGACAACATTAACAGTCTCTCCCCAAAAGTCGTCGCTAAATTTTTTGGTACCAATAACACCCGCAACGATGGAACCGCTGTTGATGCCTACGTGAAGTTGGAAGGGTTTACCTGTGTCGGGGCGGATACAGGAGATGGCCTGCTGCATCTTTAACGCCATTTCGGCGATCGCAATGGCATGTCCTGGGTGCAGCAACGGCAAACCACCCACCACCATCCATCCCCGTCCCTAACTTCTCTCTTTCTCCGCCAGCAATAATTCAGACTCAACCTCACGGGGATAAATGAGCCAGACTCGCTGGTAGGGATTGGTAAGGGTGCGCACCAGGGGAGATAAATTGCTGATTTCTTCTAAACCTTTATTCGTTTGAAACTTGATTCCTTTCTGATAAAGGGTATAGCCCCGACTGAAAGAGATCCGTAAACCGGCATAATAGGGTGCATCCAGGCCAGCAGCAGCAAGCCAATAGTGAGCTTTTTGCAGCAAAACAATTTGCTCTTTTTCAGACAGGTGAGTCACATCCAGAGCCTTAAACAGATCGCGGTCAATGAAGCGGCGACATAGATCGGCAAGAACTGGGTCAGAACTGTTTTGCCACCGTTGCATGTGGTAGATAAACACTCCGTCATCGGCGGCAAGGTAGCGGTTGAGGGAGAGGTGGGTTTCTGCTGGTGGGGCTAAGTTTTCCTGCAAACTCGTTTCACGAATACTGCCCACGGGTTCAGTTAGCCAGGCCGTTACAGTGTCGTCAGCTTCCAGTTGACCCATTTGCAGCAGCTTGCGGGCACGCTCCATCGCCTTTTCCAAAATCCAGGAGGCAGCGATGTTTTTGGGATGGTTGTAGACCTGGGCATACATAAAATAGCGGACGATCAAATAATGCTCGATCGCCGCCATCCCTTTACGGGCAACCACTAACTGCTGGCTCACCGGGTCATAGCGCAACGCCATTAAAATGCGCTCCAGGTCGATCTTGCCGTAGGAAGCTCCGGTAAAGTAGCTGTCTCGCATCAAATAGTCAAGCCGATCGCAGTCAAGCTGGCTGGAAACCAGTTGCCAGACGAGCGGAATTGGATGCCTTTTCAGATACACCTGGATGATCTGTTCCAACAAGTCTGGTTGAAACGCATCGAGAGTTTCCCGAATCAGGCCGTGCTCTTGCACGATACGGCGGGTCCAGTATTCGTGGTTGCCGCCAAAAATTTCTTCCCCAGTATGACTGAAGGGTCCATGTCCCAGATCATGCAGTAAGGCAGCGCAGAGTACGACCGGACGGTAAGGATGGAGTTGGGGATAGCTGGCAGCGATGCGATCAAAGGCTCGGCGAGCGATCGCCATCACACCCAGAGAATGGGTAAAACGAGAACTTTCAGCACCGTGGAAGGTCAGACTGGCAGGCCCCAGTTGCCGAATCCGGCGTAGCCTTTGAAAGGCAGGCGTGTCAATTAGCCGAATTAGCAGAGCTTCTGTGGGATCTTTGTTACTAAGGGCGATCGCACCATGCAGCGGGTCATGGTAAATTCGTTCACTGTTAGGGAGCACCAGCCGCCACCATTAAATCTGTGGTCAAAAGTTCGACCGCTGCTGCATATTGCCGATCTGCCTGAGTACCCACCTCGTCACTCCGAATGGAATCAAGGGGAATGATTATATCGGGCGTGATTCCCAACTTATTGATATCGGTATGGTTAGGGGTTTCATACCTGGCAACCGTCACCGCTAACCCAGAACCATCTGATAGATCAAATAAGGACTGGATCAAGCCCTTCCCGAAGGTCTTCTCACCAACAATAATGGCACGTTTGTTATCCTTCAGCGCCCCTGCCAGAATTTCGCTGGCACTGGCAGTCCCCTGATTCACCAGTACAATCAGCGGATCGGAGGTTAGAGCCTGCGCCATTGCTTCAAAGCTACCAATCACTCCCTGCCGATTAACGGTATAAACAATCGTGCCCTGATCTAACCAGAAGCGGGCGATGTCTATGCCTGCCTGCAATAGTCCACCCGGATTACTGCGCAGGTCTAGAATGTAAGCCTCCGCCCCCTGATTTTCCAGACGGCTAATTGCATGGGCCACTTCAGCCGTTGCATTGGCGTTGAACTGGCTCAGGCGAATATAGCCAATCTTTACAGGTTCTCCGCTACTGGGTTTGTTGACAATTCGCAAATCAGCAATCACTGGATTGAGGGCAATGCGATCGCGGATCACTAAAAAGTCCGAAGGCGCTCTACCTTCACGCTCCACCGTCAGAATTACCCGACTGCCAGCCGGTCCTCGCATTCGGTCAGCCGCTTCATCGAGGGACAACCCCTCTGTGGGGACGCCATCGATCTTCGAAATGGTGTCTGCTGGTTGAATGCCTGCCTTGTCTGCGGGAGAACCCGCGATCGGGGCAATTACTCGCAACCTGCCTTTTTCCCCATCCAGAGCAATTTGCAAACCAACCCCTGTCAGCTCTCCAGAAGTACTGGTCTGCAAGCTCCGGTACTGATCAGGCTTAAGCAGGCGGGTAAAGGGGTCGTCCAGACTGGTAAGCATCTGTTGGATGACCTCATAGGTTTGTTCCCGGTTCTCCAGCGGCTTTTTCAGGAGTCTCTCCCGTACCAGCCACCAGTTCTGATGGTTGAACGTGTCATCAATATAGGCGCGGTCTACCACCCGCCAAACTTCTGATAAAAACTTTTGTTCGTCAGTAAGTGCCAGAGCCGGGGATGCAAACGCCCCCAGCCCAACTACCACCCACACCAGTAAAATAATTAGTCGCTTAATCCACAAGATCTGCTTTCTCATAGAGACTAATCTTAACGTTAGTCAATTGGTCTATGCCAGTGGAAGGAGATAATAACTGGTGCATCATGGTAAGGGCTTTATGTCCGTAGTACAGAAGAGCATGGAGTAGGTGAGTACTCCAATTATTGTTTAACATGACGCAGATCCCGTTTGATCAACTGGCAAAACAGTATCTGGAAGGATTCCTGGAACCGCTTGGGGTTGTCCAGCGAAATTTAGAAGTGCCAGGGGAGCCTAAATATGTTGACGTATGGTTCACACCAGCAGACCCTTTAACTGAACCAGTCAATGATTTTGGTCTGCTCTATCGAATTGCCAAAACCCCGTGTTTGCTTGAACCATTTCGTAATGCACCGGGTCGCCAAGATATCAGAAGCTGCCTACTGAAATTGCTGTGGATTCAAGAAGATGTTAAGCGCAAGGCTAAATAGGATAGGTTGCCCCTATGAGAAAGTGGCTTACCAAGTTTATGGATTTTGGCCGCAACGACTACCAAACCTGCCATCGTTGAATTTGGTGGACAGGTACGTTCCGACTGGCTAGCAGGAGTATACTTTCTGCCGGAGGCGCTTAAGACGGCGATCGTCGCTATTCAGGAATTGCCAGTTACAGAAGAAACTCTCTGGCTAAGGATCTTAGGTCGGGATGAAACCCAAAAACGAGCCATTACAGAGATTCTGTCCTTACCCTCTGATGATCCACGCTGCTCCAGGGTCTTAGAATTATTAGCGAGCTGGCGCATCACACTAGAAGTCGGTAGTTCAATGGGAAATGAGGAGCGTGAACTAATGGCTGCTCTATCACAAGCTTACCTGGAATGGAGAGAAAAGACCAGACAGGAAGCAAGACAGGAAGGACTTCAGCAGGGACTTCAGCAGGGTGCTGAAGTGGAAGCCCGATCACTCATCCTGCGCCTGTTGACCCGTCGATTTGGCACTGTTCCTGATTCTGCACGATCGCAAATCAACCAACTGCCCCTTGCTCAATTGGAATCCTTGAGTGAAGCACTACTCGATTTTGTCAGTCTCTCTGATTTAGAAGCGTGGTTCATTGAACAGGAACAGTAGCCCCCCTGCAGACCTCATAAACGTCAATCTCTATAGTTCAAAAAACTTTGTCTTAGTTTAAGGATTGTTCCCGCTGACAAAGCCCATCCCATTCGGGAAAAAACTAGTAGGGGCAAAGCATACCGCTTTCCTGACGATTCTGATTTAATGTGAAAAACGCGCAGGGACTGTGTTACATTCTTTATGAACAGCAATACATAACTTAGGATTTTCTCTCTTCATGTTTACCAAGCAGGTAACCGATTCCAAAGCGTTTCAGTGGTTTCAGGAGCGGCTGGAAGTTCAGGCGATCGCAGATGATATTTCCAGCAAATACGTTCCTCCCCACGTCAACATTTTTTACTGTCTCGGTGGAGTTACCCTGGTCTGTTTTCTGATCCAATTCGCCACCGGGTTTGCCATGACTTTTTATTACAGACCCACCGTTGCCGAAGCATTCAACTCCGTCCAATACATCATGACAGAGGTGAGCTTCGGTTGGTTGATTCGCTCCATCCACCGCTGGTCTGCCAGCATGATGGTGTTGATGATGATTCTGCACGTTTTCCGGGTTTACCTGACAGGTGGCTTCAAGAAGCCCCGTGAGTTGACCTGGGTAACTGGGGTCATCCTGGCTGTCATCACAGTTTCCTTTGGTGTCACCGGCTACTCCTTACCCTGGGACCAGATTGGCTACTGGGCTGTCAAAATCGTTTCTAACGTACCTGAAGCAATTCCCGTCGTGGGAACCTTAATTGCCGATTTACTGCGGGGTGGCTCCAGCGTTGGTCAGGCAACTCTGACTCGCTACTACAGCGCCCACACCTTTGTTCTTCCCTGGCTGATTGCAGTTTTCATGCTGCTTCACTTCCTCATGATTCGCAAGCAAGGAATCTCGGGTCCTCTGTAGGTGGTTGTTGACCTGCCTCCCAGGTTAGGCCATTATGATGAAAACACCCAAATTCTGCCATTCTTGCTTTCAACCCCGATCTGCCGACTTCAGAGATAAAGGAACACGTTAACTATGGCAACGCTTAAGAAGCCAGATCTCAGCGATCCCCAACTGCGTGCCAAATTGGCAAAAGGCATGGGGCACAATTACTACGGCGAACCTGCTTGGCCCAATGATCTGCTGTACGTTTTTCCAGTGGTTATTTTTGGGACGATCGCTCTCTGTGTGGGTTTGGCAGTCCTTGACCCGGCAATGGTTGGGGAACCGGCTGACCCCTTTGCAACTCCCTTAGAGATTCTGCCTGAGTGGTATCTCTATCCAGTGTTTCAGATCCTCCGCTCCGTACCCAATAAACTTCTGGGTGTGATGCTGATGTCAGCCGTACCCCTGGGGCTGATTCTGGTTCCATTTATTGAAAGTGTCAACAAGTTTCAGAATCCCTTTCGTCGTCCAGTTGCCACCGTAGTATTCCTGTTCGGTACTCTGGTCACGATTTGGTTGGGCGTGGGTGCAACCTTCCCCATCGACAAATCTTTGACCTGGGGACTGTTCTAATCTCGCTCAAATCTACATTAAGCAAAATTGCCTGTCAGATTCACCGGCATTAAGGCGTTTTTGGGAGAGAAGCTGCGCATTTTGAGTTAGCAGCTTTTCTTTCAAGAAGGTTTTGATTGGTCGCTGTACTGACAGGTATCTGGCTTTTAGTCCTGGAATACCAGGATACTACCTGAATAGCATGCGACCCATACCTGGTTAGTTTTAGAATCGTAGGTCACACCGATGGGAGCGGGGTTGACGTTGGCGGTTTGAACAACTTTCATATCGCGGGTGCGGACTTTGCTCACCGTATCGGAGTTATAGTTGACCACGTAGAGAAACTGGCCGTCTCCTGAAATTGCCATACTGCGAGGGGCGTTTCCAGTGGCTACTTTAAGGACGACTCTTCCAGTAGAGAGGTCAATCTTGGCGACCTGTCCTTCTCCATTCAGGGTGGTGTAGAGATATTTACCACGAGGGTCAATATTGAGGTGTCGGGGAGAATGACCGACACCTTTTAACCATTCCACAGAAAAGTTTTTTAAGTTTACGACGGCAATATCGTAGGAACCCATTACCGCAACATAGGCTTTTTCAGACTTAGCATCCACGGCAATGCCCCTTGGATAAGGTCCGAGCTGGATGCGTCGAACTTCCTTGTTTTTCTGAGTATCGACGACGCTGAGATCCCAACTGCACCAGTTACTGACGAGGACGTAGCGATTGTTGGGCGTGGTAGCGACAAACTTAGGAACTGAACCAACCTGAACAACGTGGTCGATCTTTAAGGTGCCCGTACTAATGCGGTACAGAAAACTGGGGTCGTTGTTGCCGGAAGGGCTACAGTCATCGTCAGCGGAACTGTTAAATCCCGCTCCGTACATCTGGTAGTTGGATACCCAGGCGATTTCGCCATCCTGAGAAAAGGCTGCTTCAACGGGGGCCCCTTTTTGGGTACCGAAGTACTGGGGATAGCCAAAGTCAGACAGTTTGACAGCATCGGAAATGGTTTTGACCAGGCGATATTCCCGGTCATAAACCGTAATGGTGTGGCTGTACATCATGTTCTGGGCAAAGAACAGGTCGTCGCCAGAGTAGACGACTGATTTAGGTGAAATGCCGCCAGAAATTACTTTTTTCAACTCCATCCCTGCCAGGCTGAGACGGTCTTTAGCCACCATTGCCAGGTTTCGCTCGTACTGGGCGACTTTCTGCTGGGCGATCGCATACTTTGGATGAGCAGCGGGTACTTTTTCCATCAGAGCGATCGCCTGCCACCACTCTTCTGCAGCTCTGCGCCAATCCTGTCGTGTCTTTGCTTTTTCTCCCTGCTTAACTGCATTACTGGCCTGATTAATTGCCAGATAGTAAGGATCGGACTTAGGGTCTTGAGTTCTGGATGGAGCGGTGGCTGATTGGCTCTTGCTGAACTCCAGTGATGGGTCAGAGGATGTTGCCCCTGGAGTGGTGCTGGACAGGTACCGACCCCAAATCTGGATGCTGCTAAACACAACCAGCAACGGAAAACTCAGCAGCAGCAAGTCGAACAGACGAACCCGCCTCGGTGCTGAGGATGGCAACCGACGCAGACTGGCTCCTTCAACATCAAGGGGCACTTCCGGCGTCAGCACAAAGGGATTGGCCAGTTCAGAATTGCCCAGATCGATTTTTTGCACCCAGATGGGCACCTGCTGCCCCCTGACCCGGCTATAAACAATGGCCGACGAAAGCCACGCTACCCCAAGTCGAGTAATGCCCCGTTGAATGAATTCGATACAGGAATTTTCGGCTAAAACGTGTTCCGACTCTAAAAGGATGTGGAGATCACCTTCTCGAATCACCGCCCTGGCCGTGACATCGATCGCCTGTAGGGCAGAGTTCATTAAGGCAGCGATCGCGTTGGCATCCCCTGCCTGAGCAAGCTGAATAAGGTTGAGCTGTGTCATGTAGCGAGAAATACAGGCAATACTGGAGTCAGGATAGCCGAACTTCCCTAGATTGATGAAAGAAAATTCGCAAGGAAATCGTAATGGGTTAGATGGATGAGAGCTCAGCGTATTAGAATTCTGGATTGGCAGCACCGTTGACTGTTTTTCCGGCAAAAATCATCAGCAAATCCTGATGTGAACGATAGAAAACTTAATATTGACCAGAAAGCTTTTTTGAAGCAGATAGAATTGAAGCGGATCCTGTCTCTACTGGTGAGTGATCTACAATACCTTTGTTTTTCGTGTAGCTAGTATTTAATCGAGTGACAAGGAGAGGAGGAAACCGTGTCAGACTTGAATCGGGGAATCATGAAGTTCGACGGTGCCGATAGCCCAAAGGCCGTCACCATTTCTGCAATTCTGGTTCTGGGTAGTATTGCCCTCCTGATTCTGTGGGCGCTAAATTCTGCCTATGCGATCAGCGGCTAGTAGCGATAGCACAATCAAATCACAGGTTTGTTCATCAGGCTCTCCTGAGAGTTTGGTGATAAGTGACGCTTATTACCAAACCAAAAATCAATATTCCAGGGATTTTGTTTTAGATGAAAGAGTAGCTTACGCTACTCTTTCACCGGCAAGCCGGGAGAACCGTTCATTATGAACAGTTGGGGCCCAGATCTCTGGCCCCCTTTTGTTTCGTTGTCACCGAGATGACCATTTTTGCTTAAGGATAAGATCTCTTAAGGATAAGATCTAATAGACAAACGCCCCCACTCCCCTTTCTTCCAATTAATTATGTCTACCTACTTACTATAGCGATCCTATTTGGATTGTGAGAAGGAGTTCCGCGGGAACTCCTTCTCACAAAGCCTCTATATCTTACAACTGATTTAGGATCGCTATAGAGAATATTGATCAACAAAAACACCAGCAAGGATAAGTTGCTGGTGCTGGATGGGATAGTTCGTTTAAGCATGATCGGGTTTCTTTTGTGGACATACCGTTGACTAGAAACCCAAGTAGTAGACTACCGTTTGCCTCGGCTAAGTGGAATCGGAAAAAGTTTGGGAAAAGTGCGTTAAAAGTTCGCTGAACTGCTGAATGTTAATCAGGTTTTGTAAAAAATTCGCTTTTGAATCTATCTTTATTTGTCGAAAAGTAATGCGCCATGTCAGAAGAATCTTCCCTCAAAGAATCATCGAAAAAAGATGCCGCCAAACCAGATGTTTCTCAGCAGGTTAAGTAAGCAGACATAAGGTTAAGTAGGCAGACATAATTAGGGCTTGCTGAAAAAGTATTTCACGAGCTTTGAGAAGGTTGATGGTTACATCTTGAAACTCGCTGG
>JAIMBL010000202.1 GCA_023511615.1 Leptolyngbyaceae cyanobacterium HOT.MB2.61 | reverse complement strand
TTGTCATCTATCATGAATCAATAGTAGATCCATTTTACATGGAAGATGTAAAAGTTATTTTCTTACAAGTCCTTAGCCTCTTCTAAATTGGTACATCCTTTCAAATTGAAGTTTAAAGTTGCTCCATTTTCGTTGGCATTGAGGGTGAATCCAACCTTTGTACTTTCGGCACGTCCAGTCTCTGAAGCGGAGTTCAGATCAAAGCCAATACTGGTATTCCTGTCATCAGCACTTAACTTTAAGCTCATTCGAGTGCAGCCCAGGTCTACCCTGTTGAGATTGGCCCCAGTCAGGTTTACCCGCTTCAGGTTTGCCTTTCCCAGCTTTGCCCCTTCCAGATTAGCCCCCTGAAGATTGGCCCCTTCCAGGTTGGCTCCCTCTAAATTCTGTTGTTTCAGGTTAGCGCCCCTCAAGTCGCAACCTTCGCAACTCCGGGTTTCCAGAAGTTGCTTCACCTCAGTTGGTTGGGTGAGACGAGGTAAGAAAACCGCCATGGCAACCCCTAAGCCAACCAGGAGGGCGATCGCGACAGAGAGTTCGCGTTTCATAGTATAGATATTAAGTGGTTTCTGCCTGATGCTAGATCAGGACGCAGAGAACGATCAATTTGTTGCGAGACTGGTATGAGAGGGAGCAGGGGTTAGGAACCAGGGGCTGAAGAGGTTTGAGTTATCACAGAATCCTTTCATCCCTGGCCCCCAACTCCTGGTCCCAGCATTGCTGAATCCGGCTATGAAATGGATGCTGTATGCTCGAAACTTCGTTTCGATTCATACTGCTTTTCAGCAGCGCCCTGGTCCCTAGCCCACAGCTACCTGGGAGCGCTGGACGGTTGCCAGAGCTTCTACCAGGCTGCGAACAGCCGCAATCATCTCAACTTCACTATTCAACTTATTAATTGCAGAACCAACACCAATACCGGATGCACCTGCTGCGATCGCCAGTGAAGCCGTTACATTGGATAATCCAGAGGCACATAGAACTGGCACTGAAACCGCACGGGAAATTTCGTAGGCAGCAGCCAGGGTAGGAGCCGCTTTCTCAATCAGCCCTAGCGTACCGGAGTGGACAGGTTGGCTGCTGGTGCCCCCTTCTGTTTGAATCAGATCGGCTCCCGCTTTCACTAGCTCTTCTGCCAGTTGCACCTGTCTGTCCAGTGTCAGAATATGAGGCACAGTAACCGACAGCAGGACATTGGGCAACAGGCGGCGGGTTTCCTTGGTTAACGCCAGCACTTCTTCGGCTTCAAATCGGCGACCCTGCGCGTAGAAACTATCGAAATTGCCAATTTCAATCAAATCTGCTCCCGCTTCCACGGCAAACACAAATTTTTCTGGTTCAACGGCAGAAACACAAACCGGCAATTGAATCAACCGCTTGGCTACCCGTACCAGGTTTGGGTCGGCTGCAATATCAACAAAAGTTGCGCCCCCCAGTTCAGCCGCTTTGACAACTGCTGAAACTCGCTCAGCATCAAAATTGTTCAACCCGCTAATAACCTTTAGAGCCTGTCCCTGAGCAAAGGCATTGTGCAGCGAAGAAAGGATAGTCATGGTGGTTCTCAACTAAAACTTAACGTCCATTTTGCCACCCTATGGAGGGAGATTCCAGGGGGGAGTTGAGGAGTGAGGAGTGGAAGGGTAGATGAGTTTTGAGTTCTGATTTTTGAGTTCTGAGTTCTGAGTTGAATGGCACTGAAATGAGCTCAGAACTAAAGTTCTGGCTCAAAGCTAAAGTCAGTTGAAACTAACTGAAAACCGGATTTGTTGGGGTTTGAACCTGTTTTAACAGGTTTCTGCTTTGAGCCTGAGATTGATCTCAAGGCTCTTGAGCCAGTGACATTTGTTTTGAGTTAGCTGTGCCTGTTGCCGGTCACCTGCTGCCCGTCACCTCACTGAACTAACAACCAACAACCAACTCAAAGCTCTACCTTAGCTGCCTCTCTGATCCATTTGCGCCAGGAACGAATTAAAGCGGTGTCATCCAGATCTTCTGCCTGTTGCAGAAACTGGTTGAGAATAGCTCCAGAAACCAGTGGAAAGGTTGGGCTATTGTCGCAGGAAACGTAGGTTCCAGCTTTTAATTGAAGAATCTGGACTCCTTCCCTGGTGTAGCGCCAGATTTCAGGTACTCCTAACTGTCCGTATATGGGCAGTTTTCTAGTGGATGGATTCGTGATGTCTACCTCAAGAACTAGATCGGGAGGTGGATCGGTGAGCAAATCCACTGTTCTGCCCTGGATGAGGTCAACGTTTTGAATATAGTAGCAAGAATCGGGTTCTGCACCACTCTGCAAATCTTCACGATTAAGCGTTGTTGAGCGAAAACCTTTGATTGGGGTTTCCAATTCTTCAGTGAGTGACTCGATCATCCTTTCCAACAGCTTTGTGTTGGTTTCATGACGATCAGATGGCATTGTAATTTCTAAAACTCCATTGCTATACGCAAGTCGAGAACCCCGGCTGTCACCCAGTTCAGCCAGTAAAGCTTTGTAGGTTTGCCAGCTAACCCCTTGTAATACAACTCTTTGAGTGGCTTCCTGTGAATCTGTTTCGACGGTTGAAGGAATCGTAGACATTTGTTGCCCTGGATTGAGTCTTGTCAGTCAATTAGCAGCAGAGCAGTTGGGGATCTAAGTTAATCAGTTGCTCTATCCTAATTCTGAACAAGATCCGGTTGCAAAGTTAATAACTTCTGGCAGATGTTGTCAATCAAACTGGTGTTGAATTTGAAGTCCGCGTTCTTGCATGGTTTGTTCAAACAGGTTGGTTGGCAGGGCTTCTTCTACCGTCCAGACACCCGGTTTACGGAGTTGGTTTGACAGCACCAGTTGGGCGACACTGCCCGTGCCGTAACCAGCGGCGATCGCAGTATTGGAATGTACCAGCGTTGAACGGCTTCGGGCAGCCCTTCCATCCTTTTTCCCGGTTACTTCAGAACGAATGGCCACACCAATCCCGCTCAGGTGATCGGTCACATCGGTCATGAAGTGACTGACGTGGGAGAGAAATTCAATCACAGGCGTTTGCTGCAACAACCAGGGATGCCACCAGCGAGCCACGCTCCAGGTCAGGAAGTTGTAGAAACGGGGAACAGTGCCAAACTTAGTGATGACGGTTTTCACCGGAAAGGCATTGGGTAAGGTGAAGGCTTCCGGTACGTCGAACCAGTAGACATCGACTGGACCATAGTGGGGAAATTCAATGATTTCGCGATCGCTATAGGGCTTGACCAGTTGCCATTCGCCATCAATCCATGCCTGAAAGGGATGTTGGAGACCCAGAAAAGTCGTCCGCATGACCGTGACCCCTGCTCCTCCCGATCCAGCCACCACATAACTCAGGTGAATGCGTTCTGCTTCATCCAATTGCTCCACATCCCATCGCACCATGCTGTTGGAAATACCAGGAAAAATACCCGTATTAATAATCGCAGTGATACCCGCCGCTTCTGCTGCCGATCGCAATTCCATCGCCTTGCGGGTGTAAGACGGATGATCGCTGACATCAACATAATTGACCCCAGCTTCGATGCAGTGTTTGATCACATGGTCATCGCGGTAATGAAATGGACCGGCGCAGTGGATGACTAGATCGATATTGGCAATAGAGGTTTTCAAGGTTTCCTGATCGGTTAACTCAACCGGCAAAAACTGAACCCGCGGCCCCAGGCGATCGCACACCCGCTTTCCCACGGCAATATTTCGCCCCGTGATCACAATTTGTGCAGACGTATGCGTCACCAGATCTGCCGCTACACTGCTGCCAATCCGCCCACTGCCTCCCAAAATTAAAACTCGATTTGTCATCGCGGAATCCCCGTTTGAATTTGTAATTGCTTTAAAGGTTTGAATTTGTAATTGCTTTAAAGGTTTGAATCGATTTCCTGCTCAGAAAGTTTTATGTTGATTTTCATTTTCTTATCAGGATCCCAAAAACGCTCTGATATTATCGAAAGCCTGAGCAACTGGAGATTGGGACTGCAAAAATACACGGGCGCAGTTTCGTCCTGGCATCCCTGAAATCGAGCCACCGGGATGGGTTCCAGCTCCGGTTAGAAATAATCCTTTAATTGGAGTTTTGTAACTTGCCAGTTCGGGCAAGGGACGGAAAAACACCATCTGCTCCAGGGTCATATCAATGTGGTAGTAGTTTCCTTTGTAGGCCCCTAACCGTTCCCCTAATTCCGCTGGACTTTCCACTCGACGGGCAATGGTTGCTGTTTTCACATTGGGAGCGTACTCGGCTAACTTGTCAATGACGCGATCAGCCACCTGATTTTTGAGTTCGTCGGTCCAGCCTGTTCCATACAGCCCGGTACCCTCTAACCCTGCGATCTGGTACGGCGCAAAGAATTCAATCCAGAGGGTGTGGTTGCCAGCAGGAGCCATGGATGGATCCAGGACCGTTGGCTGCACGATATACATGGATGGATCGGCATCAGGAATTCTGCCCATCATCGGGTCAACATGGGCAATTTCAACCTGTCTAACCGAATCGGCAATTAGTATGGAGCCAATCAAATATTCATCCCGATGGTGATACCGCTCAAACCGCAAAGGCTCAGACATGGCCAGATCAATCTTTAAGATAGTTTCGTTATTGTTGATAATCCGGCGTTCCAACCGCTCTCTCAGGTTGGGGTCCGCAGTATCAACATCGGCGGTATCCATCAATTGAAGAAACAGGCGCTGAGCATCAATATTAGAGATCACTCCCTTCATTGCCCGATACTCAGTGCCATTGGCAACTCGGACACCAACCGCCTGCCCATCATCCACCAGAACCTGCTTCACTCGCTGATCCGTCAAGATTTCGCCACCCAACGACTTCACCAGATTCACCAGTGCTTGCACTAGGGCCCCCGTCCCTCCCTTTGGCCTCGCCATCCCCGGATGATGCCGCATGGACATCATCATGGCCCCGATCGCCAGATTCTTCTGGGACGGAGGCACTCCCATCTCGGCGGCCAGTCTTGCCAGGGGCGCTTTTACCACTTCTGAATCAAACCATTCATTCAGCAAATCTTCTGCGCTGGTCAGCATTGTGCGGACAAACTCAAGAGCTTTGTGGGTAGAGCCAACAGAGGCAAACAGGTCCTTGATTTTGCCGAGATCATAATTTCTGGCGACCGCAAGGATTGAATTGGGCGGCGCATTAAACATAGGAATCAACGCACTCACAATCCGCTGCCAGTATTGAGTAAATTCAGCGTACTTCTGAGCATCCCGAAGACTGTAACGCTCAATTTCAACACAGGTTTTTTCAAGGGAACGGTGGGCTAAAAAATACCTGCCATCCGGCTGAGGACAAAACACCACCGGGTCACAAAACAAATACTCCAACCCAAATTTGCCGAGTTCTAGTTCTTCGACAACCGGACCGAGATGAATAAACTCATGATCGATCGCACACAAATTGAACCGAAAATCTGGCAATTCTGGAATCACCGCTTCTGTAGTTGCTGCTCCACCCGGCACCGGCCGTTTTTCCAGCAGAAGAACTGAGTATCCTGCTTTCAAAAGGTAAGCGGCACAGACCAGACCATTGTGTCCAGCCCCGATAATGATAACGTCGTAAGCTTGCATAGGTGAGATTTCGGCAGAAATTTGATTTTACAGCAGTTGGCGAGTGATAGAAATTCAAAGTGGTTAGTTTGGTTATTACTTCAGTGATGAGAGAGGTGTGAGGTGACAGGCAACAGGCAGAGCTAACTCAAAACAAATGCTACCGACTCAAAAGCCTTGAGATCAATCTCAGGCTTAAGGCGAAAACCTGTTAAAACAGGTTCAAACCCTAACAGACCTGCGTTTCCGTCAGTTTCAACTGATTTTAGCTCTGAGCCAGAACTTTAGTTCTGAGCTGATTTAGTTCTGAGCTTATTTCGGTGCCATTCAGCTACAGATCTCGATCTAGCAGGAGATGCTGCCCAACCCAACGAATTCGCCCTTCCTGTTCAAGTTGACTCAGCAATCGAGTAATCGTTACTCGTGTAGTACCCAGGGCATCAGCAAAATCCTGGTGGGTGAGGCGCAGTTGAATCAGTCGTCCCTGTTCTGATTCCTGACCGAATTTATAAGCCAACCAGTCTAATAATTGTTGCAGCCGCTGATGAATTTTCCCACTGCGAATCCGTAGTAACACCTGAGTTTGGCGGAGATGGGACAATAGCATTTGGTTCAACTGCCAGCATTCACTAAAGGGAAGCGCACGAACTTTGACATCTGTCAAACACTCTACTTCATAGGGTTGAACGCAAGCGAGGGGTTGACCGACAGTATCTCCTACCCCCCAAAAACCTAAAGAAATGAGGGTGCCATCTTCTGTCAACGTATAAGTACGCACTGCTCCCTCTTCAATTTCCCAAAGGGAAATTTCACACAAAGGTAGACGTTCTCGACGCTTAAATGTGTGTACTACCGAAATATCCAGTCTCGGTAGAGCCAGAGTAAGATTAGCCATCAATAAGTTGCTCCAAGCATCCAAAGGTTAAACATAACAGCTGATATCGCTCTGTAGCGTCAGTGCTACATGGCTGCGGGTTATGCGATCGCACAGTGCAAGTAACACTCATCGTGTAATCTGAGCTGTGCGCAACTGCCCATGAAGTATGAGTTGACTCACCGTTGCAGTAGCCAGATTTGGCATTTCCTGGCGACAACTTGAACAAAACCAATAGACACCAGAGCTACGAACGTGACGTAACAGGTTTCCAGTGCAACAAGGACAATCATTCATGAGGTCTTCCTACTTCCTGGTTCGATTGAGGATGGATAACAGTGTTGACCTCTCATGGAGCGCCCGATCGGCATGCCAATATTTGTTGATATATATTCTCAATAATTTGCAGAGATTCTAGCACAAGACAGCGATTCTCTGCCACCTATTCTCGTGGTATTGCTGAATCCGGGTATGAAATGGATGCTATATGCTCAAAACTTCGTTTCGATTCATACTACCTTTCAGCAACGCCATTGCTTTCAGCACATGAGCTTGTTATGGGAAGCGCGATCGCCCGAGCTACGCTCTAACAGTTCGCCGTTTACAGCAATTTTCACTTGATTAAACCACACCACTTCCCACTCCCGATTCCCCACTCCCCATCTTGACTGTGGTTTATTCGTCCGAAAATGGCTGTAAATGGGATGACTTATGTTATTGCTCGATGAAAGTGCTTTAAAGATGACCTGATAAATACCGACATCATGTTCTCCGCAATGAACTTTTGCAGCAACGTTAGACTAGATGGCGGTACCTTATGGATTGCTTATGGCTCTTTTTAAGTTGCGATCGCTCCACAAAGACTTTGGCATCAAAGAAATTCTGCGGGATGCTAGCTTTAGCCTGGATGAAGGCGACAAAGTTGGGTTAATTGGCACCAATGGCTCTGGTAAGTCCACGCTGTTAAAAATGATCGCCGGACTGGAACCCATCGATAGGGGCGAAATCTGGATCGATTCCGGAGCAAAAATACTTTACCTGCCTCAGCAACCAGACCTGGACGAGAGCCGCACCGTTTTAGAACAGGTATTTGCGGACAGTGGTGAGCAGATGGCGTTGGTGCAAGAGTACGAAGCTCTTTCCAGGCAACTGGCGCAGGCACAGGGTGACACCAGTACCCTGATGGCAAAGCTGTCCAGTGTATCTCAACGTATCGAAGCAGCCGGTGCGTGGGAGTTAGAAACCCAGGCTAAAGTCATCCTCAGTAAGTTGGGAATTCAGGACTTTGATGCCAGAATTGGTGATCTGTCCGGTGGGTATCGGAAGCGAATCGCCCTTGCTGCTGCGTTGATTTCAGAACCGGACGTGCTGTTAATGGACGAGCCAACCAACCATCTGGATGCTCTGTCGGTCGAGTGGTTACAGAGCTATTTGAATCGCTTCCGGGGGGCTTTGCTGCTGATTACCCACGATCGCTACTTTCTCGATCTCGTCACCAATCGCATCCTGGAAATCGATCGCGGCGACCTTTACGCCTACTCCGGCAACTATGCCTATTACCTGGAGAAAAAAGCAGAAGCGGAAGAATCGGCTACCAGCACCCAACGCAAACATGCCGGAGTACTGCGGCGAGAACTGGAATGGCTGAAGCGGGGCCCCAAAGCCCGCAGCACCAAACAGAAAGCCCGGATTGATCGGATTCGAGCTATGCAGGCTCAGGAATTCAAGCAAACTCAGGGTAAAGTTGAAATCGCCACTGCGGGCCGTCGCATCGGCAAAAAAGTAATTGAACTCACCGATATTTGCAAATCCTACGGCGATCGCACCCTGATCAAAAACTTCACCTACACCTTCAATCCAGAAGATCGGATTGGGATTATCGGCAGTAATGGGGTGGGGAAATCTACGCTCCTGGATATTATCACGGGACAGGTGCAGCCCGACTCTGGCATTGTTGAAACTGGTTCCACCATTCACATCGGCTATTTCGATCAACATTCCGAAGATCTCATTCCCAATGCTGATCAGCGAGTGATTGATTACCTGAAAGACGTAGCAGAACTGGTGAAAACAGCCGACGGTAGTGTGATTACCGCTTCCCAGATGCTGGAACGGTTTTTGTTTCCTCCCAACCAGCAGTACGCCCCCATCCACAAGCTTTCTGGTGGCGAAAAACGGCGGCTGTTTTTGCTGCGCGTACTGATGAGTGCCCCCAATGTGCTGATTCTGGATGAACCCACCAACGATCTGGATGTGCAAACCCTGGCCGTTTTAGAAGAGTATCTGGAAGACTTCAACGGCTGTGTGATTATGGTATCGCACGATCGCTACTTCCTCGATCGCATCGTTGACACCATCTTTGCCTTTGAATCTGGCGGCACGCTGCGACAATATCCCGGTAATTAGGGCTTGCTGAAAAAGTATTTCACGAGCTTTGAGAAGGTTGATGGTTACATCTTGAAACTCGCTGGAACTT
>JAIMBL010000201.1 GCA_023511615.1 Leptolyngbyaceae cyanobacterium HOT.MB2.61 | reverse complement strand
GATCAAAAAGACGATTCAGCTGCTCACCAGGACGCTGCTTAATTCTTCTTCATACACCAGATTTGACAATAACTCCTAAGGGTTCACACCCAGCGCTTCATGAAGCAGAAGTAACGAAACCCTGATAGTTAAGAAATCATCTGAATTTTTGCTGGATCTTGCTCCTTCGAGAAAGAAAGTAAATTCACGGAAAAAACGTGAAAATTCCAATCCATCTTTGAATAAAATTTAGTACAATGTCGGATGGTTTTGGATACTCTAACGTACTAAAATCTGAATATATCTGAGGAACGCCTTCGGGAAAGCTGAACAACTATAGGGGGCAACTATGTTCGTTTAGCTTCTCCGGCTAAAAAGCGTCCTTACAGGTAGACTGCCTGATCCTGGGGGCTTATTAAGGGTCAGGCGATTTTTTTGGCTATAAATTTTGGCAGAAGTGGAGGGGGGAAGGGGCAGTTGCCGAAGCCCCACCCCTCTCTAGTTCCAATGTCCTAACGCACCTGCGTGGAGCTATAAACCCTCGCCTGGGAAATGGAGGGAAGCACGACTGGTTTTCGTTACTCTGGATTGGAAGACCCATCAATAGTAGAGCTTGGCATAAATCAGCCGATCATTCCCCGCTCCTGACTCCCGATCGCCTACTCCTTTAGGTAGTGCCCAAATCGTAATGATTTTTGAGTCGTTAATGACGGCGGCTGGCGCCGCTCATCATTACCTTGTTAGCTCTACCCTCCTTTACAATAATTGCCAAACTTTCAATTACTCACTTGTCCACTAAACTTTGACCAGCTTTCCTGACAGAAAACGGTATCAATAATCATCATTACTCCAGCAACAAAGCTTGCTTTCTGTTTTTTAGAAACCGTTGAAAAAGCAACTCTAAATCGGCACAAAATAGCCTTCCTGGGGGCCTGTTCAAGCCATTGGCCATCCTTCAAGTCAGCACGTTAAACTGGAAATGAGCCTGCCTCCACAGCCTCTGATAAATGCAAATGGCCTAAATTAAGGATTGCCCCTACAGCAAAATCCTCCCTTAGATAGGTTGAGATACCTAACAGAATTTCAGTTTCTTTAGTTCACCTAAAGTTAGCCGCCATTCTAAAATTGCCTACCTAAGATAGGAGGTAGCAAATTCAGGCGTCAGTAACCTGGAGAAGAAGCAGGTCAAGCTCGATACAAAGAGGGAGAAGAAGACGATGGTGGATGCCTACCAACCTCTAGATCATGGACTGGCTCTGGATCGTGACTGCACTACGTTGTCCCGCCATGTGTTTCAGCAACTGCAAAACTTTGGTCCCGATGCGCAAGACCTGAGTGCTTTAATGAATCGCATTGCCCTTGCGGGTAAACTCATTGCCCGCCGTCTCAGCCGGGCCGGGTTAATGGAAGGGGCACTTGGCTTCACAGGTGAAGTTAATGTCCAGGGAGAGTCTGTGAAAAAGATGGACGTCTATGCAAATGAGGTCTTTATCTCGGCCTTCAAGCAAAGTGGTCTTGTTTGCCGCCTTGCTTCTGAAGAGATGGAAAAGCCTTACTACATTCCGGAAAACTGCCCAATTGGTCGTTATACCCTGCTCTATGACCCAATCGATGGTTCTTCCAATGTAGACATCAATCTTAATGTCGGTTCCATCTTTTCGATTCGTCAGCAGGAAGGAGAGGATACCGATAGCACTGCCAGAGATTTGCTGCAAAACGGGCGGAAGCAAATCGCCGCTGGCTATATTCTATATGGACCCAGCACTGTCCTGGTTTATTCCATCGGTAAGGGTGTTCATGCTTTCACCCTGGACCCCAGCTTGGGCGAGTTTATCCTTTCCAATGAAAATGTGCAAATTCCCCAGCATGGACCAATCTACAGTGTCAACGAAGGCAACTTCTGGCAATGGGATGACTCGATTCGGGACTACATCCGCTACGTCCATCGTCATGAGGGCTATACCGCCCGCTATAGTGGAGCCCTGGTTGGAGATATCCACCGCATTCTGTTTCAGGGGGGTGTCTTCCTCTATCCCGGTACGCTTAAAAAGCCAGAGGGCAAACTGCGTCTGCTGTATGAAACCGCTCCCCTTGCCTTCTTGATTGAGCAGGCCGGTGGGCGGGCCAGTACTGGAACTCAGGAAATTTTGGATGTGGTTCCAGATAGAATTCATGCCCGCACTCCCCTCATCATCGGCAGCAAAGAGGATGTTGCCCTGGTGGAATCTTTTATCCAGGACAAGGCAAGGGAACGGGAAGAAAAGTTTGCTGCCTCTCGTTAATCTGCTGTCTCCCTTTTATTGCCTGACATTAACAACCGTTCGGAGCACACGTAATGACTGCAAATCACCTACAGGAAATTCAAGCCCTTGGTCAGAGTATCTGGATGGATAACCTGACCCGTGACCTGATTCAGTCAGGCGAATTGAAGCAGATGATTGAAACCCGCGGACTGCGGGGGATCACTTCTAACCCAGCAATTTTTGAGAAGGCGATCGCGGGTAACAAAATATACGACGCCGACATCGAAGCTGGGATCAAAGCAGGCAAGCCACTGCTGGAGATTTACGAATCGCTTATCTTTGATGACATCCGCAACGCCTGTGACATTTTTGCATCGGTCTATGAAGAGTCTGGTGGCTTGGATGGCTACGTCAGCATTGAAGTTCCCCCCAACATCGCCCGTGACACCGAGTCCACCATTCGGGAAGCCCGTCGTTACTACCGGGAAATTGATCGCCCAAACGTAATGATCAAAATTCCCGGTACACCAGAAGGCTTACCAGCGGTTGAGCAGGTCATCAGTGAGGGGATCAACGTCAATATCACCCTGCTGTTCTCAGTTCAGAGCTACGTCGAAACTGCCTGGGCCTATATTCGCGGCTTAGAGAAACGAGTTGCTAACAGTGAGAGCATCAACACAATTGCCTCGGTTGCGAGCTTCTTTCTGAGCCGAATCGACTCCATGGTGGATGACCTGCTTGAGGCAAAGATTAAAAACACCGATTCCCCTGAGGTTGCTGAAAAACTGAGGAGAATCAAAGGTAAGGTAGCGATCGCCAATGCCAAAATTGCTTATCAGGAGTATAAAAAGATTATCCAGAGCGATCGCTGGCAACCCCTTGCTGCCAAAGGAGCTAAGGTTCAACGTCTCCTCTGGGCAAGCACCAGTACCAAAAACCCCAATTATAGCGATGTCATGTACGTTGATGAATTGGTAGGTCCTGATACAGTCAATACGCTGCCACCCTCTACCATTGAAGCGTGCTTCGATCACTGTAATGTGGCCAACCGCATCGAAAGCAATGTTGACGATGCCTACCAATTGATTGAAAGCCTCAAAGACCCCACCATCGATATCGATCTGGATCAAGTGATGGACAATCTCCTGACCGAAGGTATCGATAAATTCATCCAGCCCTTCAACTCCCTCATGAAGTCCCTGGAAGACAAAGCCAATCAGCTAGCAACGGTTTAGGGAAAGGGACTACTTATCATCTCCTGACTCATCTACCCAGCCGCCGATCCGCCCCTTCACCCCTCACTCTCTCTAACAAGCAACAACCAACAACCAACAACTAACGACTCTTCCCCCTTACGCCCCTCCTCTTACCTATGGTTGCACTTCTAGAAAATCCCTTCCGCGTTGGCTTACAGCAAGACCGCATCCCAGAACCGCAAATTCTCGTCATCTTTGGTGCGTCGGGTGATCTGACCCAGCGTAAGCTCGTCCCTGCGCTTTACCAGATGAAGCGAGAGCGACGATTACCCCCAGAACTGACCATTGTGGGTGTTGCTCGACGGGAATGGTCTCATGACTTCTTTCGAGAGCATATGCGGGAAGGAATTGAGCAGTTTGGTAGTGGTCTGGGTTCTGAAGCCGTTTGGAATGAATTTGCCAGGGGGCTTTACTACTGCTCCGCTGACATGGATGATCCCCACAGCTATCAGAAGCTGAAGAATTTTCTGGCAACACTGGATGAACAGCGGGGAACCAGGGGTAATCGGGTTTTTTACCTTTCCGTTGCGCCCAAATTCTTCTCAGAAGCCATTCTTCAGCTTGGGGCAGCCGGGATGCTTGAGAATCCCAAGAAGCATCGACTGGTCATTGAAAAACCCTTTGGCCGGGATCTTAACTCTGCTCAGGCACTCAATCGGGTTGTTCGCAAAGTATGCGATGAGCGGCAAGTTTATCGCATCGACCATTACCTGGGGAAAGAAACCGTTCAAAATCTGATGGTGTTCCGGTTTGCCAACGCCATTTTTGAGCCTCTGTGGAATCGCCAGTTTGTCGATCACATTCAAATCACAGTGGCTGAAACGGTTGGACTGGAAGGACGGGCAGGTTACTATGAAACCTCCGGTGCCCTGCGGGATATGGTGCAAAACCACCTGATGCAGTTGTTTTGCCTAACCGCTATGGAGCCCCCCAATTCCCTGGATGCTGACAGTATTCGAGGCGAAAAGGTGAAGGTATTGCAGGCAACACGCTTAGCCGATGTGGAAGATTTGGTTAATACTGCAACCCGTGGACAATACACCGCTGGCTGGATGAAGGGGCAAGCAATTCCAGGCTATCGCGAAGAAGAAGGCGCTTCCCCCACTTCGACTACGCCCACCTACGCTGCGTTGAAACTCTATATTGACAACTGGCGCTGGAAGGGAGTCCCTATTTACATGCGGACGGGCAAACGGATGCCCAAGAGGGTTTCAGAAATCGCCATTCAGTTTAAGGAAGTGCCGTTCATGATGTTTCAATCGGCAGCACAACAGTTGAATCCCAACGTCCTGGCCCTCAGAATTCAACCAGATGAGGGAATTTCCCTCCGCTTTGATGTGAAAACACCCGGCAACTCTCTTCGTACCCGTCCAGTTGATATGGACTTCCGCTATGAAAGTGCCTTTGGTCAGCCTAATACCGATGCCTACGCTCGACTCCTGGTGGACTGTATGTTGGGGGATCAAACCCTGTTTACCCGTGGTGACGAAGTCGAAGCCTCCTGGCGCATCCTAACTCCATTGCTACAAGCCTGGGATGCTCCCACTTCTCCCGACTCTATTCCTCTGTATGAGGCTGGAACCTGGGGACCTGTTGAGGCGGAGTTGCTGTTGAATCGAGATGGTCGCAAGTGGCGCAGACTGTAGTCCTTGATTGTGAATAAGGCCAATCGCAAACAACCGGAAATGAATGCGCAAGACAGCGGAAATGAGAACTGACAACTGCAATCAACCATTGACAACTGAGACAACAAACCTATGACTACAACTCCTGTTGTTGCGCTCCAAAAGCCAAAGGATATTTCCCTCCACGAGATTGAGGAAGAGCTAAATTCGATCTGGAATAGTCAGACTGGGGACAATGCAGCTCTGATTGCGACAAGGGCCTCCACTTTTTGCATGGCCGTTTACGAACCGGAGGAGTTTCAGCAATTGCTGGCGATTCTGGGATTCTATCAGGGGCCTGTTGATGGGATTCATGGTCCGTTGACGAAAGCGGCGGTGAATGAAGCACAGAAGACCTATGGGCTGCCGATTACAGGGCGGGTAGATGCTCAAACGCTGGCCCGGCTCCGGCAGGAGGTTGCTAAACTACCTCCCGGACGGATGGCAATCTCCAACCCTAATTTAAGAGGTTTCAGTATTAATGATGCGATCGCCGCCCTCAATCCCCGTCGAATCATCACCCTCTGCCCCACCCTAGGAGAAGATACGGGCGTAACTGCCCAGGTTTCAGCCTATTGCCCGGTCCAAAAAGTGACCGGAGACAACCTCATCTGTTCTGAGTACATTACCCTGCGGGGAACTAAGGAAGCCCTCAACCGGGTTGGCGATCTAGTCGCATCTCTGTTCATTCCTAACCTGCCCAAATTTGTCTGGTGGAAAGCCACCCCCAACCCAGAACAGGAGCTATTCAAAAAGGTTGTAGAGGTTTGCCACTGCATCATCATGGATTCCAGCTATTTCAGTGATCCTGAATCAGAGTTCCTCAAAATCCAGGATCTCATTGACCGTGGCATTTCAGTGGCTGACCTCAACTGGCACCGCCTGCTCCCCTGGCAGGAATTGACAGCAGAAACCTTTGATCCACCCGAACGCCGGGCAGATATTGGCGAGATTGATCGCGTCATGATCGATTACGAAAAAGGCAATGCTGCCCAGGCTCTCATGTTCCTTGGCTGGATTGCCAGCCGATTGAATTGGGAACCAGTCTCCTATGAGGAAACCAGCGGAGACTACGACCTCAAACATATCAAATTCAAAGGGCACAACCAGCGAGAAATTGAAGCTGAACTGGCGGCTATTCCGATAGCCGACGCCGGTGAAATCATCGGTGACCTGATTGGTTTACGCTTGGCTTCTACAAACAAAAATGCCAATTGCAGCACCATTCTTTGCTCTGAGACAGCAGGTTGTATGCGCATGGAAGCGGGAGGAAGCGCCCAGGCTGCCCGTACCGAAATGGTGACTGCCATTAATGACCAGAAAGCAGAATTTCTACTCAGCCAGCAGTTGCAGCGCTGGGGGCGGGAAGTTCTCTACGAAGAAAGCCTGGCCGTAGCGGTAAAAATTCTCAAACTGCGATGTTAGGAGGGCGGGCAATAGGAAGGGTATAAGCAGGGGTCCCACCCCTGCACCCTGTCCTCAACCTGGTGGCTATAGCTATAGGAGCGACCAGAAGTCTGAAATTCTATGAGTCAACCACTGATTAAAAGTACCTCCATGGACCTGAGAGAGCCTTTGACCGGTTTCCTTTGTTGGGGTTGGTTCCGGGTTCACAAATTCTAGATATGCTAAATCTTTAATCTGATTCAAACAACTTTTAGAAGGTTGTTTTTCAACACTGGTCTTTGTATAGGAGGAATTCTCGCTTATATCAGATTTGTGAGGTTCCGGTTTTCTTAAATTACTATTTTCCTTAACCAGACGGTTGTAGGTTCGGTAGGGAATGTAGTGGAGCGGATTGTAACCCGCAAATCGCAGAATCAAAACGCAAGCCCAGGAGTACTTACCGGCCAGTATTGCTTCAATGACCTGAGTAAACTGTTCCGTTGTCATGGCTCTATCGATGCCCCTTTGGGAGCTTTCAGAACAAAGAATCTGTTGATTCATGCTCTTGATCCTCTCCGTAAATAAGGTTGACTTGAGTTTGAAAACTTAGGGCTTACCCAAACCTGGGAGGGTTTAACCTGGAACCACTCCTCATACCCATATTGGCGCTTAAGCCTCCGAGGTTTTGGCAAAGTTGGGTGGTGCCCACCCTAAGGCTGGCTTTGAACCTACAGGTTGATGCTGCCTCGCAGCTTTTTCAGTGGATCCAATAGCACATCGGCAATCCGGCGACGACGGGTGACGATTTCAGCCGTCGCCGTTTGCCACGGTCGAAATTGAATGGTTTGCCCGCGTGCGTTAATACTGCTGCGGGACAGAGCAACTTCGACCTGATAAACCTGCCCCAGTTGGCTATCCGACTTGCTGTCGGATGAGATGAAGGCTACCTGTCCGGGCACAACGCCGTAATCCTGGTAAGGATAGGCATCTAGCTTCACTTGAACAGGCATTCCTGTTTTGACAAATCCTGCTTCCTGGTTGGGAAGGAGGGCGGACAATACTAACGGTTTTCCTTCTGGTGCAATTTCAGCCAGGGTTTGCTTGGGCTGTACTACTTCGCCACTCTGGCGCACATTAAGCGATAACACAACGCCATCGACGGGCGCGTAAAGGAAATGCTGTTTCAGTTTTGCTTTGGCGGCATCCAGCAGCAACTGGGTCTCCTTAATTTTGGATTGGAGTTCGCTGACCCGCATTGCTAACTGCTGAACTTGCTGCTGGGCCTCTAGTTGTACCTGTTGCGCCTCGGTTTGCTTTTGGTTTAAACCAACTTCCAGGCGATTCACCTCAGCCAGGGTCCGTTTCAGGTTGCCTCGGCTTTCGGTGATGGTGCGCTGGCGATCGCGCAACCGTTGTTCCACCTCAAACAGGCTCTCCTGGGAAATAGCCCCCTCATCCCTGAGAGATTGCAATCGCTCCAGGCGCACCCTTTGAGCAGCAGCATCTTCCTCAAGTTGGGAAAGCAAAGCTTCATTACTGTCAGCGGTAGCTTCTGCTTCGGCAACAGCCACCTTTTGAGCCTGGATTTCGGTCTCCGCGATCGCCGCTTTGGTTTGGGCTTGAAGTTGGGTTTTGTTCAGCAACGTCTGCACCTGATTGAGTTCAGTGTGGTGAGCATTTAACTGTTCCTGTAGGCGTTCTACTTCCTTACTGGCAATTTCGGTATCCAATTCCATCAATACCTGTCCAGCTTTGACTGTCTGTCCTTCTTTGACGGCAACCGTAATGATTTTTCCAGACTCAACTGGCTGCACCTTAAAAACCTCATCCTTTGGAATGAGTTTGCCAGAAGCTTTTGCGGTCTGGTCAATGTGCCCAAACCAGGCCCAGGTTGCACAGATCAGGAAAAAGGCAGTTCCACCCAGGGCTAACCGGGTGGGCAAGGTTGCGGGAGGATGTTCCAGAACTGTTTGCAGTGCAGGTGACCATTGGTCCGTTTTCGTTGAAACAACCTGGGGTTGAGAGACAAGATTCCGAGGTTTGCTTTTGGGGGCAAGTAGCATAGGCATAACCTGATAGGAGCGTATTGTTAATTATTAGAGAGGGGTGCAGGGTGTGGGGAAACACCTACCACCAATATTTCGACTAACATTTACCAGCTATTCATTTGTTCAAATCACTGTTGCGATCGCCAACCAAAATTAATGAGAGATTTTGGAACCTGCGGAAATTAACATCGGGTGATTGCATCATGGATGGAGTTAAGTCAACCATTATTGCCTTTAAGGAAAGCGTGGAAAAGCTGGTGTAGCCGCTTACTTGAGATACCTAGGGCTTGCTGAAAAAAGCAGCAAAGGTTTACTGTGCCTAGTTTTCAAGCGGGATCAAGTCTGCTAAAGTGCAAGG
>JAIMBL010000200.1 GCA_023511615.1 Leptolyngbyaceae cyanobacterium HOT.MB2.61 | reverse complement strand
GTCCTAAGTAGCTGGGTGCAATTAAATTAAAGATGGTTTTGGGGGTGGAGGGGGTGAAACCCCCTACCTGGGGGCAACGCCCCCACTCACCTTTCTTCCAATTTAATTATGTCTACCTACTTACAGTGAGTTCTGCAACCTGATCTAATAAAACTTTCCCAGCCTGGATTGCCCACGAATTGGCTGAGGATGACCAGAAACAAAGTGAGTACTATCAGGCGGCGATCGCCAGCCCCTGCATTGATTTTATTGTTAGGCTTTTGCCCCCCAATGCCGATTTGCCAATCCCTGAATTTGAAGCCGATGGTGGTCTGGTCTGGGAATTTCGCAAGCCAGAACGCTGTCCCCTGGGAATTCCGGCGCTGAAATGAAACCAGCAAGAAGAGTAAAACTCATGATGAAGGCAGGACATCTGTTGACCCATCTGCCCTGCCCCGGAGTCCCTAGCCCCTGGCTTCTAACTTCCGCTTCCCAAACCATTGAATCGAAAACACTGTATGCCACCCATGCTCAAGCCACGTAAGATAAGCTGATAGCGTGGGTTCATTTTGAGCAAATCGCTAACTCTAAGTGAACAGCGAGGCATCATGCTTTTTCGTCTCATCCTACTGCTGGTGATCGCCGGCACACTGGTCATCTTTACCTGGTCGAATCTGCAACCGATCGCACTGACGTTTTTGGGCATTCAAACGCCAGCGTTTCCCCTGGCTCTGTGGGTGTTGGGAGCGATCGCAGCCGGTATTTTGACCAACGTTACAATCAACATTCTGGTCGGCCTCTCCAACTACGCCACAGGAAGAGCTTTGCGCTACCGGTTCAAGCAATCTCCTCGCAGTCGGTTTGAACAGTTAAGGCGCGATCGCTTCGGGACTTCAACTCCCAATCCAGAGGCAGCCCGTTCCTACCAGTCCACCACGTCTGGGGGTGAGAGTGATGCCACCTGGAAGAACTGGGAAGGCTACGAGGAACCGGTAACCACCAGGCAATCCGTTGTTACAGAGAAGCAACCGGCTACAGACTCATTAGACGATGATTGGGATCTGGAAACGAGCGATGATTGGGAAGCTCCTCAGACAACTCCAGTCGATCGCCATTCGGCTGACCCCACCTTTAACAAACGCACCAGTTACGAAGCTCCACAGGAGCCAAAATCAGTATCCCGTTCTGGTTCGGTCTATTCCTACGGCTATCGAGATCCCGGCGAAACTGGAGTTGGCAGGCAGGAAAAGGTCGTCGATGCCGAATACCGAGTCATCATTCCCACCTACAACCCTCCTCCCCCCCCTCCCTACACCCCATCGGCTCCAGAAAAGCCCGAACCGGAGAGTGAAGACGAAGAAAACGCTGATGACTGGTTTGAGGAAGATGGGAATGACTCCGGAGGTGCTGACTGGCGGCGATCGCGGTAAGGAAACCTGGAAGAGTCCCCCCGGTTCCCCCACCTCTCCACCCCCTTACATCTCACATCTCTCCCTGTTAACAGGGGTTCTCCCAGCTTGCCGGTGAAAGAGTAGCGTCAACTACTCTTTCATCTCAAACAAAATCCCTGAAAGATTGATTTTGTTTTGATGATAAGCGTCGCTTATCATCAAACTCTCAGGACAGCCTTAACAACTAACAACTATCAGCGCCTGTCCCCTTGCGATACTGCATCACGTTAACAGGAACGCGAAGAACCCTGGCCGCCAGAGCTGACAGCCCAAACTTCCGCTTCAGAGATGGGGGGAGTTCCTGCCAGGAAACGGGGACAAAGCCAAACTGGGCGTAAAACCGGGCTAATCGTTGACCCAGGCATTCCAAATAGAGTGGTTTGGTTGCTTGCTCAACCAGATGTTGAACCATCTGACTCCCCAGCCCCTGTCCCCTGAGGGCGGAAACAACGACCACACTCCCCAATTCCTGAGCATCGGGGAAGTTGCGTAACTGCCCACAGGCAATGATTTTCCCCTCCTGTTCCATCACCCAAAATTGAGACCAGCGGAGTTGGGTAGGGTCTAGCAGGGCACTCAGAACCAGCTTGCGAATAGTCCCTATATCTTCAGCACAGGCTGGACGAAGGGTGTATCCAGGAGGCATACAACGGCTATCTCTGGGGCTATCTCTGGGCAATGGGCACGATGGATCAGTTGGGCGATCGCATGGCTCCCCTAGCTTGTGGACGCAGGGGTCTTACGCGACTCTTGCACCTCAAACAAAACCCCTCGAACATTGATTTTGCTTTAGTGATAAGCTTCGCCTATAACTAAACTCCACAGGAGAGCTAATTCCATTCAGATTTAAACAGGGATTTCGATTAATAAAACTACATTAGCTTTTGCTAATAACAGTTAAGATTATCTCGTTTTTTAGGAACTTACAAGAAGACCCTTCAATTCTTGACTAAACTATGAAAATAGTCCAGCGACAAAGTTCATTCATTGGACTTAGGTTGGGCTTAATCAGGTTTCACACCCATAGCTCATCAGCCACGAATCTGACAAATTATTTAAGAAGTTGATCTGGAAGTTAAACGAGGTGAAATTATGAAACCCATGATTTGGCACCCTGAAGAAAGAGATCAAAAGGTCAATCAGTATCTCGACCAAATCAACCGCGCTCCCTACGAATTAATTGTTGGAATGTTACTGGTTGTGCTGTGTCTCTTTACATTTAGCTTTCTGTTTGTATTCCTCTAAGTTAAACAGGGAAAAACTTATTAGCTTCTCGTTGGGTCAAAGCAATAGCAATTGACTCAGCGTTTTTATTGATCTTTACGCATTCCCCTTCCCTCCTTACTAAAACCAACAGGAAATTGCGTTCTATCATTGAATTCAACTCCTTTGAGGTTAGTACCTTCAAGAGATGCACCAATCAGGTTTGCATTTCTTAAGTCTGCTCCCTCTAGCTCAGCACTATTGAGATTCGCATTATTGAGGTTGGCACCATTCAGGATTGAACTACTCAAATCAGCTCCACCCAGGTTAGTTCTCATCAGAAGAGCGTTTGTTAAATCAGCTTTTTTCAAAATTGCGTCAACTAAATTGGCATCTTGCAAATTTGCTGAATTCATTTGAGCATGCGCAAGAAAAGCCTTGTTTAGATTGGCTGCAATTAGTGTTGCTCTTTTCAGCTGAGCATCCGTCAAATCAATTTCTGGTAAAATCGCCTTGGGTAATCGAGCATCATTCAGATCAATTCCAGGCATGGGAACAGGACTGTCGAATTGAATATTATCTAACCTTGCGCCACGAAGCCGAAGAAGGGTGGATCGGTGACACGTATTTGCGCGCCCTGTGAGGGGATTAAATTGGCACTTTCTAACCAGACTTGCTTCATATAGGAACTTAATTAGCTGCCCTTTTTTTTCACCATCAAGTTGGCGTAGAGTATTCAAAGTCCTTGCTTGAGCAAGGTTTCGTATCGTATCACCATTCTTGTTAGATTGATTTGAGCTTTGAATATTCTCTCTAATTAGAAGCTCTGTCATCGCATCTAGATAATCTGTCATGATTTTGTGACGCTGATTATCTTCATTTCTGACCTCTTGCTGACAGCTGTAAAAACTCAAAATAACAGGAATTGCTGCTGTACAAACAAATTGGAGAAGATCCCATAACTTCTTCTCGCCAAATCCTGTCCATGCAAAGAAGCGCTCTCTCCAGGAAATAGTACTTTTATCTGAAGTTTTCTTTTTATCAAGCTCTAAGTCTTTCTGACTAAGTATCTGCATAAGACTAGATCCATCTACGTTAATAGATTACCAATCGAAAATTAACAGGTAGGGCTCTCCTGAGAATTTGGTGATAAGCCTTGCTTATCACCAAAACAAAATCAATCTTCCGGGGGTTTTGTTTGAGATAAAAGAGTCGCGTAAACTACTCTTTCACCGGCAAGCCTGGAGAACCACAGGTAGAAGATTTGGTAGAGGTGATTTTCTGAGGTTTTTAATTCCCCCAAAGATCTCCTAGCAATTTGACTATTTGGGTTGCCAGGTGCCATCAGGCATGCAAACGTAAGGGCCGCGAGTCTGGCCCGTTTTATACTTTTTTCCTTCATACCAACAGTCTGCTTTTGCAGGGGCAGCGATGAGGAGCTGAACTCCTGCAAATAGTAGAAAACTAATTAAAGTTGGTAGTGGCAAGGGCTTATGCTTTCGAAGCCTAAAGCTCTTCCAAAACATGATTTCTTTCTCCGCTAAATCATGATTTCGTCGCACCTAGAAGGTACACCATGGAATCTGTCCTAAAGAGAATATGGCACGCTAAATTCGGCTTCGCACACCCCCCGGTGGGTAATTGTTCGGTTGAGGGGAATTTGCGATCGCTCATTGCACAAACTATAGCGATGGCCACCAGACTTAGGATGGGGTGCCGGGGTTCCACCCCTGACTGGGAGCGAAGTCCCCCAACCCTTTAAAGCCGATGTTCTAAGCAACCTGGCAGCAGCTATATCTCAACAGTGCTACCCATCTTGATTCTTCAATTCCAACTGGGCCAACGCCTGATATGCCTGTTCGATGGCATACTTTCCCCGTAAAAAGCCGATATTCCCCCCAGGGCAAACCCATTGCAATGTTTCAGGAGTAAATCTGTCAACTAAGCGCTGCACACTCTGGAGTTGTCTACGCCAGTGAAACGTCTTGGCGGTTTTGATAGGCATCAACTTCCCCTGCGGATCGGGTAACAGGTGCCGGCCTGTAAACAACACACCGCCAAAGTGACGGTAATACAGACAGGAGGAACCAGGAGAGTGCCCTGGCGTCCAGATAGCCTGGAACTCAGGGGTTAGCTCAAATTCCTGCCCAAATCGGGCAATGGTGAGTTCCGGTAGCAGGTAAGCTTCCTGTTCCTGAATCAGAACCTCACAGCCAAAGGTCTGCTGGATCTCTCGTACTTTACCAATTGCTCCCCGATGGGTCAGGAACAACCAACGCACGCCTCCCTGCTCTTCCAGAAATGCCCGGTTTGTCTCGTCCCAAGCGGGGCAGTCAACGAGAACATTACTCTCGTTTACAATGAGGTATGCGGTTCCTCCCAGGGTGTCCCGATTTGGAGGAAATGCAAAGATAGTAGAGAGAGGGGCTTCCTCCAGATTAAATAAAACGGTGCGAGGACGTTTTGAGGTTTGGGAATGCCTGGAATCCTGACCCTCAGAAGAGGTAAGAGACGGATTGGTCGATGAATCTGAATGCACTGGGTCGAGTCCGTGTGGATAAAGACTTTATAGATTAACTGTGTTCAGTAGAACGTTTTGAAAACTCTTTATGAATCAACGTTCCCAATTCGTCATCTGGCTTATAAACTAGGTGAGTTTCGGATGCTGGTTGGCTGAGACTAGGCCCATGAATTTGATCTTGCTGTTTCTGCTGGGAATCATTACATACTTTATCGTGCAGCGTGTTTCAAGCGTTACCCGCACGCCCACCTGGCTGTTATGGCTGGTTGTGATGACCCCCGCCTTTATCTGGAATGGTTGGGCTCTGGTCAAAGGAAACG
This sequence comes from Leptolyngbyaceae cyanobacterium HOT.MB2.61, assembly GCA_023511615.1. GTDB lineage: Bacteria > Cyanobacteriota > Cyanobacteriia > Leptolyngbyales > Leptolyngbyaceae > Leptothermofonsia. The sequence goes on along the minus strand of JAIMBL010000200.1, from coordinate 3,589 downwards.
AAAAACCTCCGCCAGAACTGTTCATTATTCCGTTTATTGGCTGTCTCTTGCTTTATTGGTTTTTGATTCAATGGGGAAGAATCTCACCTCCCCCTGCTGTCAACTCTCCTGCCTCTTCGGAGGAGGGACAGCCAGTCAGGGGGATGACGGAAACAACTAACGATGCGGCAACTCCACGTCCCATTGATAAAGCAGAAGAGTCGAGTTTACAAAATTGTTTTCCGTGGGCGGTTTATTACTTACAAAATATTGAATTGCGTCCACAGGCGGTAATTTGTCACGGGCAGTTGAGAAGCAAACCAGAGGTGGCTTATCAGACGATTAAGGAGAATATTGAGGAGAAGTTTGGCGATCGCTTCTACGTGGTTTTTCAGGAAGGCCCTAACAACAAGCCTTTCTTTGTCCTCGTTCCCAATCCCCAATCTCGCAGCAACCTTGCCAAGGCAGACCCTGCTCAAGCAAAGCTGGCTCAGGAACCCGTCACCCATCCTGTTCTGGCGCTGGGGTTGGTGATTGCAACCTTTTTTACCACAGCCTTTGCCTGGTCAGAACTGGCCGATAAACCTGTTCAGTTTAATCTCGCATCCCTGGTTGCTGGGTTACCCTATGCCATGGCACTGATGGCGATTCTAGGGGTTCATGAACTGGGGCATTACCTGACTGCCCGTCGCTACCAAATCCAGGCAACGTTGCCGTACTTCATCCCGGTCATTCCCATGTCCCTGTTTCCTTTTGGGACGTTTGGTGCTTTTATTCAGATTCGATCGCCCATTCCCAACCGTCGAGCTTTGTTTGATGTTGGCATCGCCGGTCCTGTGTGTGGATTTGTAGTGGCGCTACCGCTGCTACTCTGGGGGTTGGCTCATTCGGATGTGGTGCCCATGCCACAGAAGCCTGATATGTTCAATTTTCAGGCATTTGACCCCAGCTTTTCAATCTTATTGGCGCTGGTAAGCAAACTGGCAATGGGCAGTCATCTGACCCCAGAAACCGCAATCAAATTACACCCTGTAGCAGTGGCGGGCTGTTTGGGCATGGTAGTAACGGCTTTCAATTTGATGCCGGTTGGGCAACTGGATGGGGGTCATATTATTCATGCTATGTTTGGGCAACGGACAGGGGCTGCGATCGGGCAACTCGCTCGAATATTGTTGTTACTGCTTTCCTTTGCCCAACCCCAGCTACCCTACTTGATGGTCTGGGCAATTATTCTTTTTCTTGTGCCTGCAAAAGATGAACCCGCCCTCAATGACGTCACAGAGTTAGACGACCGCCGTGACCTCTGGGGAATTTTGGCAATGGCTTTGCTGTTATTGATCATTCTGCCTGCGCCGGGGTTTCTTAATCGAGCATTGAATATTTAAGGCTGAGCAACCTGGCGACAGCAGTTCTCCTGAGAGTTTGGTGATAAGCGATGCTTATCACCAAAACAAAATCAATATTCCAAGGATTTTGTTTGAGATAAAAGAGTCGCTTAAACTACCCTTCCACCGGCAAGCCGGGAGAACCTTGACAGCTATAGGATGGATTTCGTATCGCGCACCCGGCAGAGGCACAAACCTGACACACAGTGTTCTGCAATCTGACTACAGTGTTCTGCAATCTGACTACTGAGACTTGCTAGACGCTGTAGTAATCCCCCGATTTGCCGCCTGTTTTACTAACTAAGTGGATTTGCTCAATCTGGATAGACTTTTCCAGTGCTTTCGCCATGTCATAAAGAGTCAGCGCGGCTACCGAAACCGCGGTTAAAGCTTCCATTTCCACTCCGGTTTCTGCCGTTGTTTTCACTTCCGCTCGAATTAGATAACCGGGTAGGTCAGGAATGGGTAACAGTTGCACGTCTACTTTTTGCAGGGGTAACGGATGGCAGAGAGGAATCAGTTGAGCTGTTTGCTTAGCTGCCATAATGCCCGCTATCCGTGCTACTCCCAAAACCTCACCTTTAGGAGCATTACCAGCAGCGATCGCCGCAAAGGTTGCTGGCAACATCCGCACTCGCCCCTCAGCTATAGCCTGTCGCACAGTCATTTCTTTGGCCGAAACATCAACCATTTGAGCCTGCCCCTGGGAATCCAGATGAGATAGCTTTGGAACAGCGCCCTGTGTCTGCTGCTGAGAAGGAAAAGAATTAGAAGTTTGTGACATCGTAACGGTTTGTGATAGGATATGAGTCTTACAAGGGCTTGTAGCTCAGTGGACTAGAGCACGTGGCTACGGACCACGGTGTCGGGGGTTCGAATCCCTCCTAGCCCGTTCAATTATCAAATACAGCTATCAACTGAAAATCGTACAGGTAAGCGGCTTGACTGGATACCTGCTTTCAGTCTGAGAAAAAGGCAAGGCAAAAGCTTTCATCAAAGAAAATCAATACTGCCTCCGCTTTTAACGCTGACCATAAGCCGGGGCCAGACGACGACTAGCCGGTCGATAGGCCGGACCAGATGGTATACTTCGGGTTCCGCGATAGTAGTAGGGGACAGGATTGCCAAACCAGGTATAGGTCGAACGATTCACTCCATTCCAGCCACGGTGGTAAGGAGTCCCCTCACCCAATCGGGTGTAGGTTGAACGATTGGGCACTCCATTCCAGCCACGGTAGTAAGGTTCCTGATTGACAAAAGGAGCAGCAGTTGAAGGATTTGAAATGCCATCAGGCATCTGGTAATAGGGGTTATTGCTTCCGTAGGGAATCGGATAGGTTGAACTTCCCAACAATCTATCGGATCCCGGATCGTAAGAATTGCGGTTGCCATAAAACAGATAGCCAGGATTGACGGGTACACCATTAGCTCCACCGCAGTAGGGAACGTTATTACCAGACTGGATGTAGGCTGGGTCTATGGGCATTCCATCAGCCCTCTGGTAGTAGGGAGTATAGTTGCCAAACTGTGTATAGTCTGGGTCTATGGGTACCCTACCGGGGCCAGGATAATTCGGAGTGTTGCCAAACTGCATGTAAGGCGGATCCAATAGCATTTCAGTGGGGCCACTGTAGGAGCTGGGGTCGCTGTAGGAGCTGGGGTCGCTAATGAAGGGGGCATAGGCAGGTTTCTTGGACTTACTGGCTGGATCACGATAGGAGTTGTAACTATTACCAGATGGAGTGTAGCTTGAACCTGGGGGTATGGTTCTGGAACCCCTATCAAAGGAATTTGGATAACTCTGAGCAAAGGCAGGCATCGCCGTAGTTGAGAGACCAGCAACCATCGCTAAAACCGTAATGTAGCGTTGCATAATCTTGAGGCTCCTAACAGTAAAGGCCAACAACTACAGTCCATCAAACTCCTATCTGGCAATCGGTTCACCCACTATTAATCTAATGCTTAACCTGTTGCTTGAGTCAGCAATCTGTTAAGTTTCTCCCCATTCATAGCTCTCACTCAGTTGAATTGGCCCCCTAGAATATAGTGAGAATTTAGCCAATGTTTCTATCTTAATTCAACCCCTTCAGATCTCAAAATAATTGTTTAACTCAACAGGCTATGGATTTTTTAAGCGGAATTAATCTAATTGGTTATAAGTAGGTAGACATAATTAATTGGAAGAAAGGGGAGTGGGGGCGTTGCGCCGAGGCAGGGGGTTTCAC
>JAIMBL010000199.1 GCA_023511615.1 Leptolyngbyaceae cyanobacterium HOT.MB2.61 | reverse complement strand
GCCATCGGCACTGCGCCAGATCAGGTTATCGGGTGAAATATCCCGGTGAATCACCCCGCGTTCGTGGATGTAGGTCAGGACGGGCAGTAACTGGAACAGAAGTTGGGTCACTTCTGTTTCGCTGAAGCAAAACCCCTGGCTCTGACGCGATCGCAAAATTGCCTGATAGGTTGGCCCTTCCACATAGTCCTGCACCAGAAACAGCCGTCCCCGACCCTGAAACTCTGCCCGGAACAGTTCCCGAAAGCGAGGAATTTGAGGATGCTGAAGCTGATAGAGAATTCCGGCTTCCCGCTCAAAGAGTTCTTCTGCTTTTTGCAAATCCCGGCTGCCCTGCACCTGAGGTGCAAACTCCTTCAAAACGCAGGGTTCATGGAACCGATTGATGTCTTCTGCCAGGTAGGTGCGCCCAAATCCTCCCTGTCCCAGCTCTCGTAAAACCCGATAGCGGGAACTCAACGTTTTACCCACAATGCCGCCCTGGTAGAGTTCTTCCGCCATTGGGCTCAGCCGTTCTCCACACTGACGACAAAAGCAGCTATCTTCAAGGTTTTCGTGTCCCTGGCTGCAATAGAGCGTTGCCATTCTGGTTTCCCCACGTCTCTGGAAAATTGACCAGATTCTAACCTAGCTGGGTTGGGGACAAAGCGTCATCTTTTTTCAACTGAAAACCATGATTGAGACAGAATTGCGACGACTCAACGATAAAATAGTCAGACTGGCGTAGAAAGGGTTTTTCAAGGCACTCATGCGGATTTCTCTGAACTGGCTAAAGGAACTGGTTGATATCACCATGACCCCAGAGGAGCTGGCAGACCTGCTCACCATGGCTGGGTTTGAGGTGGAAGATATTGAAGATCGACGCACCTGGGCCGATGGAGTCGTTGTTGGCAGGGTACTGGAATGTGAACCCCACCCCAATGCCGACAGGCTCAGAGTTTGTCAGGTGGATATTGGGGCAAAAACTCCATCCAGCATTGTCTGTGGGGCTCCTAATGTCAAAGCGGGACTGTTTGTCCCCGTTGCCACTCTGGGAACCTACCTGCCAGTGATTGACCTGAAGATCAAGCCAGCCAAATTGCGGGGCGTTCCCTCGGAAGGCATGATTTGTTCCCTGGCAGAGCTGGGATTGGCGAAAGAATCAGAGGGAATTCACAGTTTTGCGGGAGATGATTTGCAGGTGGGCAGTGATGCCCGTCCACTGCTGGGACTGGATGATGTCATTCTGGATTTAACCTCCACCGCAAACCGGGCCGATGCGCTGAGCATGGTGGGCATTGCACGGGAAATTGCCGCTCTGACGGGAGTTTCTTTAAGATTGCCCCAACCCGCCCCCATTCACCCTCCCAACGGTACAGGCAGCCTGAAATTGAAGATTTCAGAATCCCAGGCGTGCCCGACCTACATCGGTACTGTAATTGAGCAGGTAAAGATTGGTCCCTCTCCCCTCTGGCTCCAGCAGCGCTTACAGGCACTAGGAATTCGTCCGATTAACAACGTGGTGGACGCTACTAATTACATCCTGCTGGAATGGGGACAGCCGCTGCACGCGTTTGACCGCGATCGCCTGCTTGCGGTCAACCCAAAGCAAGCCAACAAACAAAATGCATTGCAAATTGGAGTCCGCTTTGCAGAATCCGGTGAAACCCTCAAAACCCTGGATGGTCAGGAACGCACTCTGAGTGAGCAGGCGCTGTTGATTACTGCTAACAACGTCCCCGTAGCCCTGGCAGGCGTGATGGGTGGCGAAGAAACGGAAGTGTCCGACAGCACCCAGAATTTGATGCTGGAAGCCGCCTATTTTGATGCCGCTGTCATTCGTCGTTCGGCTCGTTCTCAGGGGTTGCGGACCGAAGCCTCCGCCCGCTACGAACGAGGCGTGAATCAGGCCGAACTGGAGCTTGCCTGCCGCCGTGCCCTGGAATTGATTACTCAACTGGCTGGAGGAACATTCACCGCCCAGGAAACTGCCGACACCGCTGCCAATCAAACCTCCTTTACCCGCTCCATCGAGCTACGGCTGGATCGGGTAAATCAAATTCTGGGGCCAGTCACAATTGGCGAAGAAATTGGAGAACTTCAGCCTCAGGAGGTTGAACGGATTCTAGTAGCATTGGGTTGTACCGTATCTCCCACGATCGAGGAACGTGTCTGGACCGTCACAGTACCGCCCTATCGCTACCGTGACCTGGAACGGGAAATTGACTTGATTGAAGAAATTGCCCGGGTTTACGGCTACAACAACTTCTGCGATACGCTCCCGGACAAAACAGAACCTGGCTATCTCTCGATTGAGCAGATGTTGACTCGCAAACTGCGGGAAACCCTGCGGGCAGCGGGCTTAACCGAAGTCATACATTACTCCCTGGTGAAACCTGGCGGAGAGCGGCAAATCATCCTTACCAATCCTCTGTTTGCAGAATACTCTGCTTTACGGACGGATCTCATCTCCGGGCTGATTGATGCGTTTCAGTATAACCTGGAACAGGGGAACGGCCCATTGAATGCCTTTGAAATCGGACACATCTTCTGGTCTGAGGAAGACGGGTTAAATGAAACAGAAGCCGTGGCTGGTATTTTGGGTGGGGATCCAACCCAGGGTAAGTGGCAGCGGGCAGGTCGGGAACAACCGATGGATTGGTATGCCGCCAAGGGAGTTCTGGAAAGTGTATTTACCCGATTGGGGCTGGTCGTGGAGTATCAACCTGATCGCCGCGATCACCGCTTGCACCCCGGTCGGACTGCTTCTCTCTGGGTGCGGGGCACTCGGCTGGGCACCTTTGGGCAACTGCACCCTCAGTTGCGTCAGGAACGGGGACTGCCGGATGAGGTGTATGTGTTTGAACTGGATATGGATGTTTTGTTGAGCGAAATGGATCAGGAAGAATCCCTCGTTCCCATCTTCAAGCCCTACTCTACCTACCCCTCCTCCGATCGCGACATTGCCTTCTTTGTTTCCAATCAAGTCTCGGTTGCTGAACTGGAACGATTGATCACAAAAACTGGCAAGGGATTGCTGGAGTCAGTCGAATTGTTTGATGAGTACCGGGGTGAAACCGTTCCTCAGGGGCAGCGGAGTCTGGCTTTCCGATTGGTTTATCGGGCCAGCGATCGCACCCTCACCGACGAAGACATTGAACCCGTTCATCAAAAAGTACGGGAAGCTCTGGTCGAGAAGTTCAGGGTAGACCTGCGGAGCTAAGAGAGCCCTGGCTGGTGGGCAGTGCCTACCCTGCGGCTGTAAAGTTGAAATAACTAACAGCTAACAACCAACAACTCAAGTCTTATCCCTCATTCCCATGTCTCTAGCCAAAGACCTGGAAGCCCTGGACGATACTTTTGAAAGCGAGGCGGAAGCGATCGCCTTTCCTCCCAGTGACTTAATGAGTGACGAGCCGCCTTTGGAGAGCGAACTGCATCTGCGTCAACTGGTATTACTGATTCAATGCCTGGAGTGGTGGTGGCGGGACCGGCAGGATTTCTATGCCTTCGGTAATCTCACGATTTATTACAGCCCCCATCAGTTCAAATCTGAAAAGTTCAGGGGACCTGACTTTTTTGTAGTTCTGGGAACGGAGCGGCGATCGCGCAATAGTTGGGTTGTGTGGGAAGAAAATGGCAAATATCCCAACGTCATTGTAGAAATTCTTTCCCCCAGCACGTCCTCTACTGACCGCGGCTTGAAAAAGCAGATCTATCAAGACACCTTTCGCACACCTGACTACTTCTGGTTTGACCCAAAAAGTTTGGAGTTCAAAGGCTTTCACCTGGTAGATGGTTCCTATCAAGAAATCCAGCCCAATGAAGCGGGGTATTTGTGGAGCCAGCAACTGCAACTCTACTTTGGTATCCACAACTCTCAGTTACGGCTATTCACACCCGAAGGCAGCTTACTCCCCACTCCAGAGGAACTGGTGGCTCAGGAGAACCAGCGAATTGAACAAATCCAATCCCAACTGGAGCAGGAACAGCAACGGGCAGAGCGTTTAGCAGAAAAATTGCGAGAGTTGGGCATTGATCCCTCAGAGGTTTAGCCGTTCTGCGATTCGTAGCTTGGCAGAACGAGACCTGGGATTGCTTTCAACCTCCGCATCCGCTGGCAAAATCGGCTTTTTCGTCAATACCTGCAATAGGGGGGATTCCTTCAGTGTGTGTTTCACGATCCGATCTTCCAGGCTGTGAAAACTAATTACGACTAACCGACCACCTGGCTTAAGCCAGTCAGGTGCTTTTCTTAAAAAGGTTTTCAAGACATCCAACTCCTGGTTGACAGCAATGCGGAGGGCCTGAAAAACCCGAGTAGCCGAATGAATTCTGCCATAGCGGTAAGCTCTGGGAACGGCAGAGGCGATCGCCTCTGCCAATTCTGTTGTGGTTTGAAAAGGTCGCTGCTCCACAATGCGACGGGCAATTCGGCGCGAGAGCCGCTCTTCCCCATAGGTGTAGAAAATATTGGCCAGTTTGGTTTCGTCCCAGTGGTTGATGATATCTGCTGCTGTCAATTCCTGGCGTTGATCCATGCGCATATCCAGGGGCGCTTCTAAGCGAAAACTGAAGCCGCGATCGGGAATGTCAAATTGGGCCGAGCTTACTCCTAAATCGGCCACAATTCCGTCAAACCGAGTGCTTCCAGGCTCAAAGGTAGCAAAGTTGGTCTGCTGAAATTGAACCCGCTGGTTGAAATCAGAAAGGGCTTGCTGGGCCGCCGCGATCGCCTGCGCATCCTGATCTAGAGCCGTCACCTGCACATCCGCTGCTGTCTCCAGAATTAACCGACTGTGCCCCCCACCCCCCACCGTGGCATCCAGATAATGCCCACCAGCGCAAACGGCCAACCCCTCCACAACCTCTGCTCCCAACACAGGCACATGGATAAAATCTGAAACTGGAGGATTGGCTTTATCCATTTCGTTCTACGGATGGGAAATCCAAACCATTAGTTCTCACCCATTACAGCAGTTTTTGACCGCAATGACCATTCATGGTACGACACTGAATTCAGGCTGGTTAAACGAATGTTCCAGTCGCCTGAATTCACAACCAGGTGTCAAAATCCTGGCTGAATTGCGCTAGCGAGATTCGGTGAATAGTTGGATCATTTTCTGCAATTGTTCGATCAGCCAGTGTGTTGTAGCCCCAGTCGGCAAGGAATAGAAACACTCCCTGCAAGTCGGAGTGCGTTTGAATGCCCTGTAATGTTTTGAGTCGATCTTCGACAAACCAGAACACTTCATTCGTGCCATATTCCATCATCAGTTCCCGCAACATTTGATGCTTTGGACGCTGCGTTTCCTTGCCATAAATGCGCAGATGGGCCAGGTCTACTCCCTCTTGATGCAAGAGCTTTTCAATGAATCGCTTTTCTTTGGTGCTGATGATGATGGTGCGGGTTGAGCTGGCTAATATCAACTTGAGGCGATCAATCACCCCCGGATAGAAGCGATGCTCTGCTAACCAGCTATTCAAATCGGAGGCAATCCAGCGATCGCGGACCCCATCCACCTCGGCGACAAGCCGGGCAGGCTCCAAATTTTCCTTCTGCACAATCTGCTGGGCAATGGTTCCCCAATTCTGCAAAATATCCTCATCTGAAATGCCCAGCGCGATCGCCCGTAAAACGACTGGCATTTCCCATCCAGTCTCAACTACCGGACGCAACCGATAAAATCGTTCAGCGACTCCTTCAGGAGGTGATTGCTCACCCAAATGCCAGAGGTTATTGTAAGCCTGCCATGCTGTTTGAAAGTACTCTTTCAACCCATCACAGAGAACCCCATCAAAGTCAAGAGCAAGAACAGTCGGAAGACTTATTGCCATAGGTCGTAATGGATGAACATCGCTACTAACCTACCGTAAGCGAGAGAAATAGAATAGCGTTAGAGGGTCATCCATTCTGTCGCCTGTTGCCTGTCGCCTGTCGCTTTTCAAACATCTTACTAACAACTAAAAACTGCTTATGGGAGAAACAACTAATCCGATCCGATTTGTTCAATCTGCACTTTACCGGATTCTAGATGCGAATCTGGATCGTGCCCGTGAGGGGTTGCGGGTTGTGGAAGAATGGTGCCGATTTGGATTGGATGATGCCCGGCTCACTGAAGAGTGCAAGAATTTGCGGCAAGAATTGGCACGGTGGCATTCTGCTGAAATTCGGGCGGCCAGAGACACACCTAACGATTTGGGGACTGGTCTGACCCATATTCAGGAAGCCGAGCGTTCGAGTGTGCAGCAGGTATTGGCCGCGAATCTGTGCCGGGTGCAGGAGGCATTGCGGGTGCTGGAAGAGTATGGAAAAGTTTGTAGTCCGGAGATGGGAGCCGCATTCAAACAAATACGTTACCGGGTTTATACCTTGGACAGTGCCTTGATGTCATACCAGCGTCAGCGGTTGTTGAGAAATGCTCGACTTTATTTGGTCACTTCTCCCAGCGATCGCCTGCTGGCTATCGTTGAAGCAGCACTCCAGGCTGGTCTGACTCTGGTACAGTACCGGGATAAAAATGCTGATGATTGTGTCCGGCTGGAAAATGCTCACAAACTATGTCAACTATGCCGCCGCTACGGTGCTCTGTTTATTGTCAATGATCGCGTCGATTTAGCCCTGGCCGTCGATGCCGATGGCGTTCATCTGGGGCAACAGGATATTCCGATCGCCTTGGCACGTCAGTTGCTCGGTTCCCAACGTCTGATTGGGCGCTCTACCCACTGTCCAGAGGATCTGCACCGCGCCATTCAGGAAGGGGCGGATTACATTGGCGTTGGTCCCATCTATGAAACTCCAACTAAGGAAGGTAGGCCCGCCGCTGGGTTGGAGTATGCAAAGTACGCGGCTGAACATGCAACGATTCCCTGGTTTGCGATCGGGGGGATTGATCTCAATAATTTGCATGCGGTGTTAAACGCTGGAGCAGATCGGGTTGCCGTTGTCCGCGCCATTATGCATGCGGAAAATTCGGCTCTAGTAACGCAGCATTTTCTGTCTCAGTTAGAGCCACGACGGAAAACTACAAGATGAAGTCTGATATACTACACAAAGTCTGCAATCAATAGGTTTTATCTTTTTGAATTTAGTGAAACGATAACGATGTCTAACTCAATTACACTTAAAGTTAATGGTGAATCTAAGTTGTGTTCTCCTGAAACGACCTTACCTGCTTTTTTAGAACAGTTGGGGATGAATCCTCGTCTGGTTGCGGTGGAATATAATGGCGAGATTCTGCACCGCCAGTTTTGGGAAACAACGGAAATGAAAGAGGGCGATCGCCTCGAAATTGTCACCATTGTCGGCGGCGGGTAAAAAGTAGGGAACCACATTTCCATTATCGATTCCTTCTACGTTCGATTGCCCCTTGCGGGGTATATTTCATTTGCTGTAAGGAAATGACCTACTGACGCTTGTATCCCTTATATAAGAGCAGGTATGGCTTCCCCCCAAGAATCGGGAAAGCTAATAGACGAAAACCCAGGCAAACTGCGTTTTTCCCCTATCATCTGTCACCTAACACTAGTACTCTGTCAAATCAAATTTGACGGGTAGCGAATGCCCAGGGAGTTGATGGAGGTTGAATTCAGCAATGCTCTAGTACCTGCTCTAAAGTATGTGTTCCACAGAAGGGATAACCCATGATGACTCTTGAACAATTAACCTTGAACGGCTCCATTACTCTGTTAACCTATCTCCAGTGCGCTCAGTTGACAAATGACTCTGTGAATGCAAGGGCCGTGGCAGCAGCGCTTTGTGAAATGCTGAATCAACTGGAGTCGATTCAACCCGGTATTACTTATGATTCTGGCTGGAGGAAAGTCAACTCCCTGGAAGAGGATTCTGTAAAGAGATGGGAATCTACCCGCGTAGAAGCTGATTCAGTACACCGATTTTGAGTTCTCCAGACTAAGCTAGAAGCAGAAGGGGTGATTAGCAGTTCTCACCTGCTATTTCGTCAGGAAAATTTTGACTGGGCGAAACCCGCAAACTGAACCCTGATCAACCCATCAGTTTCAGCTGCCTGTCAAATCAAATTTGACAGACCACTAGAGCGAGGTAGCCATGGAGATTGGTGTTCCAAAGGAAACAAAAGATCAGGAATACCGGGTGGGGCTCAGTCCTGGCAGTGTCAGAAGTCTAACTGAGCATGGACACACTGTGTTTGTGGAAACGGGTGCCGGGATGGGGGCTGGTTTTACCGATGAGGACTACCTCCAGGCGGGTGCTCAGATTGTTTCCCTCGCTGAGGATGCCTGGGATCGAGATCTGGTCATCAAGGTAAAGGAACCCCAGGTGGGGGAGTATCCCTACCTCCGCAAAGGGCAGATGCTATTTACTTACCTGCACCTGGCTGCCGATCGCACCCTGACCGAACATTTACTACACAGTGGGGCGACGGCGATCGCCTATGAAACCGTCGAACTCCCCGATCAACGTTTCCCCCTCCTGGCCCCCATGAGCATTATTGCCGGACGGTTGGCGGTGCAGTTTGGTGCTCGCTATCTGGAGCGGCAGCAGGGTGGGCGAGGTGTGCTGCTAGGTGGAGTGCCCGGCGTCAGCCCTGGCAATGTTGTAATTTTAGGCGGAGGGGTAGTTGGCACAGAAGCCGCCCGGATTGCTGTTGGCATGGGAGCCAGGGTGCAAATTTTAGACATCAGTGTCGATCGCCTCTCCTACCTGGAAACTCTGTTTGGCTCCAGAGTTGAATTGCTCTATAGCAGCACCAGCTCTATTGAAGAAGTAGTTCCAAACGCCGATCTCTTAATTGGGGCTGTACTGGTTCCCGGACGCCGCCCCCCAATTCTGGTTCGGCGGGAATTACTGAAAAAAATGCGCCCCGGCTCCGTCATCGTCGATGTAGCTGTTGATCAGGGTGGCTGCATTGAAACCGTCAGACCCACGACCCACTCCAATCCCATTTACAGCGAAGAAGGCGTGGTTCACTACGGAGTTCCTAACATGCCCGGAGCTGTTCCCTGGACGGCCACTCAGGCGTTGAACAACAGCACTCTGCCCTACGTTTTGAAACTGGCTGATTACGGTTGGGCTGCCCTTGACAAAGACCCGGTGCTGGCAAAGGGATTAAATGTGCAAAACCACCATCTGATCCATCCTGCTGTACAGGAAGTTTTTCCAGACCTGGTGAGTTAACACCCTCGGACTCAACACTCCCCTTGTAATTAGGGCTTGCTGAAAAAAGCAGCAAAGGTTTACTGTGCCTAGTTTTCAAGCGGGATCAAGTCTGCTAAAGTG